>JAIYCA010000327.1 GCA_027488265.1 Planctomycetaceae bacterium | reverse complement strand
GGCCGACCGACGAAATTGCGTCGTTGGTGTGCAGCGTCGAGAAGATCAAGTGGCCGGTGAGCGCGGAACGAATCGCGATGTCGACGGTTTCGCCGTCGCGAATTTCGCCGACGAAGACGATGTCGGGGTCTTGACGCAGGATCGCGCGGAGGCCCGTTGCGAAACTCAGGCCGCGCTTTGCATTGACAGGAATCTGATTGATCCCGTTGAGTTCGTATTCAACGGGATCTTCGATCGTGATGATCTTCTTGCGCGGGTCGTACAACTTCGAGAGCGACGCGTACAACGTGGTCGTCTTTCCCGAGCCCGTCGGACCCGTAACGAGCACGAGGCCGTGCGGCTTCTCGATCATGCGGTCGACGAGCGCGCGGTGAGACTCGCTCATGCCGAGGCTGACAAGATCGAGCGGCAACGAGCTCTTATCGAGAATACGCATGACGACGGATTCGCCGTAGAGCGTCGGAACCGTCGAAACACGAATGTCGACTTTGCGGCCTTCGAATCGGAGCGTGATGTGGCCGTCTTGCGGCACGTAGCGCTCAGCGATGTTCATGCCCGCCATGATCTTGACGCGGCCGATGAGTGCGGCCTGCAAGTGCTTCGGCGGCTGCGGCTGCGAGACGAGTACGCCGTCGATGCGGTACTTCACGCGCAGTTCTGATTCAAACGGCTCGATGTGCACGTCGCTCGCGCGGCCTTGCACAGCTTCGAGCAGAATGAGGTTCACGAGATTGATGAGCGTTGGTTGCTCAGCCATCCGGTGAACGTCGTCGGCCTCGATCGCGTCGAGGTTGTGCTCGCTATCTGGCACCGCAGCGAGCCCGCCGTCTGAGGCGAGCGACTCGGCCATTCGCGCGGCAGTTGTGCCGTAGCGATCGCGCATCAGGTCGCGGAATGCGGGGCCGTCAAGGCCGATGCGGCGGACGGCACGGCCGGTGACCGTTGCAATCTCATCAACGGCGGCCGTGTCGAGCGGATCGATCATCGCGACGAGCAAGCGTTGCCCGTCGATACTCAGGGGTACTGCACCAAGACGAACTGCGACTTCAGGCGCGAGCAAATCCGCGGCTGCGGGATCAGAAGCAGGGGCCTTCTCAAGCCAAGGGATACCGAGGAGCTCGCATCGCTCACGCGCGGCCATCTCTGGCGCACCAGAAGTAGCCGCCGAGGATCCGCCTTTGGTCGGAGCGACTTCGCTGATGATCGTTGCGCTTCCGTTGGTACCGTTCGTGGAGCTCTGCACTGTGTCCCTCGATCCGCCCTGCGTGGTGCGGGCCTCGTTGTCTGAACTTCCTCAAAGCAGCAGAACGCCGCTCAGCCCGACTTCTTGCTTCCCTTTCCCGTTGAGCCGGATGTCCCCTTGGAATTGCTGCTCGTGCCGCCTGCGTTGTTGGGGCGGCGTTCGACGGGCTTCTTCTCTTCGTTGATCCCGATTTCACGGGGCTGCTTCGCGTTGGAAGGATCCGTCGCCTCCGCTGCTTCTGGTCCGAGGACGTTCTGGTCGGCGCCAACGGGCATCGAGTCACCGCTGTCGGCTCCCTTCTTGTCCATGCCGGGGATCGCTTGCTTCTGCGTCTCGTTCAAGATGGCGGCGATTTCCTCGCGGTACTTCGCGAACATTGCGTCGCGCTCCTTCTTCAACGCCTCGATTTCTGGCGCCTCGGAGTACTTTGCAGTTCCCGCGCCGCGGTTTTTCGCCATTTCGGTGCGACGGCGCGGCTCACGCGGCTCGGTCAGGCGATAGCCGTCGGCGAACTTCGCTTGAAATGCGGGGTACTCGCTGGTGAATCGATCGCGCAGAGCCTTCAAGCTCGTCTTCTGGTCATCGGTGAGGTCGGGAAGCGCCTCCGCCGCTTCGAAGAGCGGAGTGACCGGATCGGGTCGATAGACCTGCGGGAACGCCCGCTGAAGAGCGCGACGTTCGAACTGCGGCCCAAACTCGTCGCCGAGCGCGCTTGCAATTGCCTTGATCGCAGCGTCTTGCACATCGCGAACCACGACGCGCTTTGACATGATCTGCTCGGCAAGTTGGATACCGGCCGTTGGGTCAGGATTCGACATCGCCGACAATTGCATCGAGATCAAGCGCTGCATGATGTCTTCGCGCGCGGCGAGTGCGGCGTCGAGATTGGTTTCGTACTCCTCGACGGCCTGGCGCGCAGCATCAGCGGCCGCGGGAGAAGCCTCGAGTTCGCGCAGGATGAAGAGGAGATTGAGCGTTTCGCCGGAGAGTTCGCCGTTCGGGAGGCACTTCTCGCGACGCAGGGCGCGCTCAAGGGCAGGCCAGAGTTCAGCCTGTGAGTCGCTGAGCTGCGACTTGACGTTCGCGAGGAAATCGTCGCGCAACTTCACCTTCTCCGTGGACCAACGCACCAGCGGTCCTTGAACGAGTTCGATCACCTTGTCAGGGCTGGTACCCGCCGCGGCGTCCTTCAGTCCCGTGAAGGCTTGACGAACACCGTCGGCTGCAGTGTTGAAGTTCGTGTTGTAGTCGTCGAGAAGCGCCTCAAGGATGGGGCGTTGCCACTCTTCGAGTTGAAGGGCATCCACAAAGATCGGCAGATCGCGCGAGAGGTACTCGGGAATGAAGAGTTGCGCGACACCGCCTCGACCGCCGAACTGTGCATCCGCGGTGGGGGTCGTCGCAAGTGCGGCGCCAAGAGCGAGCACAGTGGCGGCGATGGGCGCGCGGAGGAAGGCGAAGGTCTTGTGCAGGTTCGACGGGGTCATGAGCATTGGTTCCTTCAAACGATCTCGATGGTGCGACGGACTAGATCCGTGAGTGCAGGCAATTCGGATGGACTCGCGGGGTGCCCTGCACGCGTGAAGCGTGAAACGGCGCAGGGGAGTGATTGTTCCACATTTCGAATGCCCCGTTGCCCAATCCGCGCGGGACTGGCGAAGTCCGATCTTTGGCGGTGTGTTTCCTCGGTGCATGGCTTGCGGCGTGCCCGCACGGCCATGGCGAGGTGAGGGCATGAGGACTTCGTCAGTTCATTGCAGGCTGGCAAACTCCTCTGTTGGAAGACGTCGACCGTCGACGACTTCGGCTCTCACGAACGTCGGACGCACGACGTGACGCTTGAGGTCGATCGGAGATCGGCCTTTTCACGGTTTCTCTGCACCCAAGGCTGAAGAACCTGTGCAGGGAAGCCATATGCATGCCTTGTCAGGCAGCGAACGGTCTCAGTCGCAGGTTTGGAAAACTCGTACGGTCTGATAAAAACCGTATCAAGAGCGAACTGTGCGTTGCTCAATGCGCTTGACCGGAACAGTTTGCACGATGCGGTCGACGTAAATCCCCGGGGTGTGGATGTGGTCTGGGTCGAGCGATCCGGTTGGGACGATTTCTTCGACCTCTACCACGCAGGTGGCGCCGCACATGGCGACCATCGGGTTGAAGTTCCGAGCTGTCTTTCGGAAGACCAAATTGCCGGCTTCGTCTGCTTTCCAAGCCTTGACGAGGGAGAGGTCGGCGCGGATTCCGCGCTCAAGGACGTAGGTCTCGCCATCAAACTCCTTGGTTTCCCTGCCCTCCGCAACGACGGTACCGACGCCGGTCTTTGTGTAGAAACCTGCGATGCCGGCACCGCCTGCGCGCATCCGCTCTGCGAGCGTGCCTTGCGGGTTGAACTCGAGTTCGAGTTCACCCGACATGTACTGGCGCTCAAACTCAGCGTTCTCGCCAACGTACGAAGAGATCATCTTGCGGATTTGGCGGGTCTGAAGCAAAAGGCCCAATCCCCAATCATCCACGCCTGCGTTGTTGCTCACCGCCGTCAGATCGCGTGCGCCCGAGTCACGGAGCGCGATGATGAGCTGTTCTGGAATACCGCAAAGCCCGAATCCGCCCACCGCAACGGTGATTCCATTCCGAGCGACGCCTTGGAGCGCTTCCGCTGGCGAGGTGAAGATCTTGGAGCGTGTCGGTTGGGTGGCGGTTGGCATGGCGAATTCCTCTTCTCTGCGTGGATCCACGCGAGTGGGCGCGAAGTGTAGCGAGCATGGGCGCGTGGTCGTCGATTTCGCGAGGGGCTCTGCCGAACGATCAGCGCGCAAAAGGACATGCGGTGCAGGCGTGGGCGGAGGTGTGGGCGGAGGTGTGGG
>JAIYCA010000354.1 GCA_027488265.1 Planctomycetaceae bacterium | reverse complement strand
TCGATCTGAATCGAGAGTGGAAGATTTGCTTGGCGCGCGCGCTGCGCAAACGCCTCACGAATCGCGGCTGCGATCCGCGGCGCGGGTGCACTCTTCAAACGAAGAAGGTGCACTTGAAGACCCTGCTCCGTTGCCTGCTGTTGCAGCGCCTCCGCGATGGCCGCGATTTGCGCGAAGTCTTCTTCGGAGGCGCGAACGATGAGGGCATTTGATGCCGCGTCACCGACAATACGCAATCCGCGATCACGACCAGCCGCGCGGCCAGGACCGTAGACACGCTCGATCGAACGAGCGAGCTGCTCGGGATTTCCGTAACGCACTTCGATCAAGCGCGGCGGCGGAAGCTGCGAGAAATCAGGTTGATCAAGCTGCGCGATGATCGCCTCGATCTTGCGCATGTTTGCAGGGCTCGCGGCGACCACGAGATTGTTCGAGAACTCATCCGCGCTCGCATTCACCTGCTCGTCCAATTTTTGTTGCACCACAATTGGTTGCACAGGCTCACCACGTGGTGCAGGTTGCGGAACGACGGGTGCCGGCTTGAACGCTTCGTTGATCGCGGTGGCAACAGCACGAGCGTCGGCATGACGCAGCCCAACGACGCGCAACTGACGCGAACCGTCGTATTGCTCGTTGTCGAGTTTTGCAACCAACTCGCGAATCGCGGGCCACTCGCTCTCTTCTGCGGAAATCACGAGCGAGTTGGTGCCTTCATCGCCAACGATGCGCACCGACTTCTTCGCGGGCGAATCGGTATCGAGTGCACCGCGACCATAGAAGTATCCAAGCGCTTCTTGTACGCCACGCGCTTTCGCCGCCTTGAGCGCGACGAACTCCGTGATGCGCTTTGAAATTGGTGGCACATCAATCGCAAGAATGACCTCTTCGATGCGCTCGAATTGCTCTGGCGTCGCTGCGATGAGTAAGCGATTCTCCGTAGGATCCGCCTCAATACGCGGCGCTTCCTCGGTGGAATTTGGCTTCACATCACCTACGAGTCGTTCGAGTGTGAGCGCGATCTCAGATGCGTTCGCGGCCTTCAGTGGCACGATGCGGTACTCGATCGTCGCGCGCGCGGGTGACTCTTCGAGTTGCGAAAGCAGTTTCTCGATGACAGGGAAACTCTCCACTGTGCCTGTCACAACGAGAGCGTTCGAGCGGCGATCTGCAACAACGCGCGCGTTGACCTGCACTGCGGGCGTCGATGGATCAACCTTCACCGCGACACCCTGCGTTCGGCCCGTCGCGTCGAGTTGCAGCGACTGCGTGAGTACGCGGACGGCGTCTTCAGCCTTCGCGTTCTTCAACGCGAACGTACGAATCAGAGTCTCCTCAGCGCTTGATGGCGCATCGAGTCGCTCGACAAGTGCGCGCACTTGCTCAAATTGCCCACTCGGCGCACTGACAAGCAACGCGTTGGTGCGCACATCGGGCGTAATGGCCACACCTTGCCCAGAATTTTGTGCGCCGCCGCGGCCGCGAAACTGCTCGGCGACCATGCGCGCGATGTCAACCGCACGGCCCTTGTTGAGCACAATGATGTCGCTCTGTCGATCGCCACCCGATTGCGGCTGATCGAGTCGCGCGACGAGATCGCGCACGGTTCCGACTTCATCCTTCGTGCCAGCAACGAGCAATGCACCGCCGGATGCACTCGGCACAATCGTCGCACTCGCCGCGCCACCTGCCGCACCCGCCGCGCGATCGTCGAGGAATTGCCGCAGCGTCTGCGCGAGTTCTGCTGGTGTTGCAAACTCGACTGGAATCACCGCTGTTTCGCGATCTTCCGCCACAAGCGTCTTCGCGAGGCTATCGAGAAGGGTCTTTACTTCCGCATGCTGTTGATCGGTTGCGCGAATCACAAGTTGGCGCGCTTTCGGCACCGTGATGACGCGCGAGCCGCTCGCCGCGGATTGTGATTCCCACGGCCGCTGCGGACGTTCGCCGAGTGTGTCTCGCACCAACGCGGCGACTTGCTCCAGTTCACCTGCCTTCGCTTCGTACATGCGAACCGAGCGCGCTTCGCCTTCGGTGAGTGCGACGTCGAGCGTCGCGACGATCTCACCCCCGAGTGCAAATCGATCGCCGCGACCAATCACAACAAGCGCGTTGCGCTTCTCGTCGGCGCGAACAGTTGCGCTGTCTTCCTCGCTCGCTCCCTGCATCTCGTTGAGCATTTGCTCAACGGTTCGCGCGAGTTCTCCCGCGCGCGCATGCCGCAGCGTGAAGACCTTGAACTCGTAACCTGCAGCGACTTCAGGCGCGTCGAATCCCTTGACGAGCTCTTCGATCTCAGCGAAATCTTGATCATTGGCCGCGACGAAAATCGTTGAACTCCGCGGGTCGCCAACAACGGACGCCGCTCGCTGTCCGCGAGTACGCCCGCCGCCAACAACTTGCGCACGTTCATCAAGCAACTTCTGAACTGCCTGTGCCACACGCTGCGCATCGGCGCGCTCGAGCCGAATCTGGCGAATCGGATATTGACGCGCGCCCGCGCGATCGATCTCGCGCACGATGCCCCGAATCTCTTCGAGAACTTCCGCGTCCGCGCGGACAAGCAATACACCCGCGGAATCATCAGCGACAACTTGCGTGCGCTCGCGCCGCGCGTTGTCACTGCCGATGACAAGTCGATCGATGGTTGCCGAAACTTCTGATGGCTTGGCAAACGCAAGCGCGATCGTCTCAAGCGGCGCGCGGCCGCTTGTACCTGGCTCATCGAGGCGCGCCACGATGCGTTCGACTTCCGGCGCAAGTTCTGCGCCACCGGAAACAACAAGCGTGTTGGTGCGCTCATCCGCCGCAAACTCGGGTGTCGAGACAACGATTCCCTGCTGTGAGAGCGACCGCCCGCGCGAGGCGAAGATCGATGTCAGCGTGCGTGCGAGTTCGCTCGCCTTCGCGTGCTTCAGCGGAAGGAGCCGCATTTCTGGCGCGATCGCGCGCTCTTCGCGATCGGCGTAGGCGACAAAACGATCGGCAAACGCGATCGCTTCCGGCGAACCCACGACCGTGATCGCATTCGCGCCCTTCTCGACAATGACGCGGAGTTTCGAAGGATCAAACGCGAGTTCATCGACCGATCCGCCAGCCATGTCGCCGGCAAGCGTGACGGCAAGCGCCTTGAGGCGCGTGCCTCCGGCCTGCGTGGTCACGGCACGCAGCGCTTCAGCCACGCGATCCGCTCCAGAACTGCGTAAGACGTAACTCTTGACGACGACTGTCTCCGTTTGCTGACTGCGCGCGAGCGTCGCGACGAGTTGACCGACCGACTCGAAGTCGCGATCTGTTGCGACGATAAGAAGCGAGCGCGTTTCCGGATCGGGAACAATCGCCACACGCTTCGCGAGATCGCCTGCGACACCACCTGCAGGCGTCATCCGTGCGACAGCACCAACAACCACCGAAGCGAGAGCAACCGGGTCGCTCGACGCAGGCAACTTGATCGCGCGAACGCGCGAGCCTTCACCCGGCAACGCTTTCGACGCTTGCTCGACCAACTTCAGTGCGCGTTCGATTTCGCGCTGCGAACCAAGCAATACCAGCGAATTCGTATCGCGATCGACGGCGACCGTCACTCCACCCGCTTCGCGCGCGCTCTCTTCGTCACCTTTCGTTGGAACGATGTTTTTCGGCGCGACCTCAGCAGCAGGCGGTGTCACGTTTCCCGCAGGAGTCACTTGCGCGAATGCGAGCGTGACGAACGCCATGCGCGCTGGGAGCACCGATGGCCACGTCGGCGCAACAAATGGACGCGCAGGCAGCACTTCAGATGGGAACACACGTGATTGGCCGTTCTGAGGCGCGTTCGTTCCCGCTGCGGGTTTCGCATCGGGTTCATATCGCTTCAGGAGTTCTTCGACGGAAATGACTTCGACGTCTGCGTCGGACGACTCCATCAATCGCCGCAACAAACGCGCCATGTCTTCGGCGTCACCCTTCGATGGGTCAAGCGGAACAGAACGCAACGTTCGCGCGCCCGCGACCGTCGTTCCATCAAGTTTGGTCACGATCTCTTCGATCGTCGCGAACTGCTTCTCTGTCGCGCGAACGAGCAAACTGTTGCTTGCCGTATTCGTTCGAATGACGGGCGGAGTCTCCGTTCCATCATCGGTCTCGAAGAGATCGATGAGACTCTTCGCGATTTCCGCAGCGTCGGCGTTGCGCAACGCAAGGACGCGAACCACGCGATCGGTTTCGCGCCCAGGTGCTACGTCGAGTTGCTGCAGCATTTCTTCCGCTGCATCAAGGGCGCCTGGCGTCGCACTCATGATGACCGCGTTCAGCCGTTCATCCGCAATGACACGAAGTGCGGGCTCAACCGCAGCAACGGCGCCTGATGGCCGTGTGCGCTCGACGCGGCGTGCTTCACCCGCCAACAACTGCTCGACGAGCGGTGCCATTTGCGCTGCACGCGCGTTCTTCAAGAACACCGTGCGAACTCGCGCAGCATCGCGCGGTCCTCGCACATCAATCGTGCGGACGATCGCGTCGACTTCATCCAGTTGCGCAGGATCTGCGGCCACCACAAGCGCGTTGCTCGTGGGTTCTGCAGCGATCGACGGCTTTCGCGCGTTTGACTGCGTCGCAACACGCGCAGCAAGCGCCTGCTCGACGGCCTTCGCAACATCAGGCGCGCTCGCTTGGGAAAGCGGATACACGCGAATCTCCGCAGGACGATCGCCATCGCGCGCACGATCAAGCTCATCGATCACCTTCGACGCAATCGGCATCAAATCGGTCGGTGCCGTGATCACCACGCGCGCGTTGAGTACATCGGCAACAAACTTCGGCTCGACGATCGGCGCGCCTGCTTTCGCCGCAGCAACAAGTTGCGACGGCCAGCGCGAGCGGTCCGTGAGTACGGCGCTCAGCGCGGCAACAACAACATCTGGTGCCACGTGCTTCAGTTGGACAACGCGGAAATCCGCTTCAGGAGTTGCGAATGCCTTCTGATCGAGTTCCGTCAAAAGCGTGCGTGCCTTCTCTGCGCCGTCCGCGGTTCCAACGATGACGATCGTGCCCGACGCTGGAAGTGCCGAGAGTTCAACGCGCGAGACGCCCGAAGAGTTGGTGGCATCAAGAATGCGACGTGCTTCGTCCACGAGCCCCGCAACAGCCGCGCGTGATGGCGTGAAGACGGACCACGCACGCGAAGTTGCATCGCCTTCGCGATCGAGCTCTTTGATGAGCCCTTCCGCAACACTCATGATGCGCGCGGCGCCCGACACAATCAGCGCATTCGTGCGCGTATCAGCCTCTACACGAACCGGTGGCGTCGAATCCGCTTGACCGCGATTGCGACGCATTCGCTCAAGCACAATGCGTGGGTCTGTTTCTTGCTGATCACTCAAAAGCCGCTGCACCAATGGCGCGATGCGCGATGCATCCGCGTTGGTCAAGGTGAACGTCTTCGCGTCGACCGAGTCGAGTGCTGGGCGTTCATCGAGCGGAGTCACCAACTTCTCCGCTTCATCGAGATCACTCGCTGGACCAACGAGGAGCAGCGCATTTGCGCCAGCAGCTGGGATGACCTTGACTGAAAGCGGTTCGCGCGTCGTTGGATTTGTTGCGACCGCGAGTGCTTGCGAGAGACTCGCAGAGACTTGCGTTGCATCGGCGTAGGAAAGCGGCCGCACGCGAACAACTGGTTCCGTTGAACCCGCAGAAGCGCTGCCATCATCGAGCTGACGGACCAGTTCTTCGACCACGGGGATCAACGCATCGGGAGCGCTCACAATCAGCGCGTTTGATCGACGATCTGCAGCGACGTCGAGGACGCGGCCTGACTTGTCCGCGAGCGTCGGTTCGATTTGCGCGAGCCGACCTTCGAGCGCTGAACGCACGAGTGGCGCGAGCGTTTCTGCCTTCGCGACTTTGAGTTTGAAGACGCGGAGCGTCGTCGACGGCTGCGCTGCGCCTTCGACGCCACGCACCACTTGCTCCACTTTGGTGAAAACGCTCGGTGGACCGCTCACGACGAGCGTCTTCGAAATTGGTTCAACGCTGACGATCGTGCCCGTTCCCTCAGGACCCAGCTGCCCCGCTTGCGCGAGATCACGTACGGTCTTCGCGAGTGTGTCGACATTCGCGTCGGAAACGCGCCAGGTTCGAATCTCTGCATCCGGCATCGCCTGCGCGCGATCGAGTTGCTTGACGAGTTCTTCGAAGCCCGCCATGCGCGCGACCGGCGCGTCGACGATGAGCGAATTCGTTTGCGCATCGGCGCGCACAACCACTTCGCGTGGCTGTTGCAATTCAGGGCGCGCACGACCGCGCGGATCCACCGGAACTGGCGGCGGCGGATACATCTCGTCGATCGTCTTCGCGAGTTCCGCAGCGCGCGCAACCTTCAACGAGAAGATACGGATCTCGCGATCGCTGGCCGACTGCCGCGAAGAACCATTGAGCGTTTCAACAACCTGCTGAATCTCTGGAAGAAGATCTGGATGCGCCGCAACGATCAACGCGTTTGTCTGCGGCTCCGCCGTGATTTGCACGGGCTTTGCGCCCTTTTCATCGGGTGAACGCTGCGCATACTGTGCGTTGAGCGCCGACGCGAGCGTTGCAGCATCTGCGGTGCGCAATTGCAGAATCCGCATCGGTGGCGTGGCACCGACGGGAACATCGATGTTGCGCACAATCGCCGCGAGAAGTTCTTGCTGTCGCGCATCCGCTGCAACGAGCAACGAGTTCGTGCGCTCGAGAATCTCGATCGCCGGTTCACGTGCAAATCCAGCGGCTTGTCCCAAACGACTCGACGCAAGGCCCTCAATCGACGCCTTCGCATCAGCGGCTTTCACATGCGAAAGCGGCACGACGCGCACATCAGCACCTGGCGATGTCGCCGCGAGGATCTCGCGGCACGCATCGGCAAATCGCGTGAGTGGCTCTTCTTCGCCACTTGCAATGATCGTGCCATTCGCTGCATCGATTTCCGTTTCGATGACCGGCGCTGCGCTCGAGACAACGGTCGTTGGCGGGACTTCGCCCGACGTTCCATCCGCTGATACGGGCGCACCGGCTTGGTTCGCCGATATCGCCGCTGGCGTCGCGCCGTTCGAAGCGGTTGTCGTTGCAGAGGTCGTCGACGACGACGCTGCGGGCCCAGTTGTTGGCGCGATTCCCGTTGTTCCCGCAGCAGAACTCGCCGTGTCGAGCCCCGCGAGTTTCATGGCCTTCGCAACGAGTTGCACCGGATCGGTCGCGCCTGCGTCGATGACGCGCACGCCGCGCTTCATCGGCACAGCCTGCAATTGCTTGAGCAACTGCTCAGCCTTCTCAAAGGTCGTCGAATCACCCGCCACGATGAGTGTTCGGCTCACCGGTTCCGGTTGCACGAGCACTTCCACTGGCTTCGCGCCATCAACGCCTGGCTTCGAGAGCATTCCGCGCGCAGCGAGATCACGCAGGCTCGTGGCGATGCGCTCGATATCACCCTTCTCAACGCGATACGTGCGCAACTCCGCTTGCGGTGGAAGCGGCGTGCGATCGAGCGTTGCAACGAGTTCTTCGAAACTCGCGCGACGCTCCGATGGCGCCTCCACGATCAGCGAGTTGGTCGTTGCGTCGGCGGTGACGAAGACTTCCTTCTGCTTCTGAAGATGCGGCAACGGTCGACCGCGTGCATCAAGCGGCACCGGCGGCGGCGGATACAACCGATCGAGCGCGGCTGAGAGTTCCGATGCGCGTGCACTCTTGAGTGCTACCACAAACGTCTCACGCGCTGGTCCTGTGCCTGCGTCGCCTGCGCGATTCATGTCGTCGACAAGCGCGCGAATTTCTTCAAACACCGCGGGATGCGCGGTAACCACAAGCGTGTTCGTCGTGGCATCGCTTTCGATACGCACGGGCTGCGCACGACGTTGCTCCGGTGCGCGCGTGTCGTAACGCTGCGTCAACATCGTCGCGACTTGCGCTGCATCTCCGCCGCGCAACTGAAGAAGCCTTAGCGGCGGCAACGCTTCAGGCGCTGCAACATCGAGATCGCGAATGAAACTCTCAATCAAAGCGATCTGTGGTGCTTCACCAACGATGTACAGCGCATTCGTCGCGTCGATCACGCGAATTTCAGCAGCGGGCACGGTGCGCGATGGCTCAACGGGCGACGCCGAAGCGAGCAGCGGCGTGAGTTTCGCGGCGACTTCCGACGCCGCTGCCGCGCGCATTGGAATGATCTTTCCCGCACGCGGTGGCGGAAGCAGGAGCCGCGCTTGAGCGACTGCAGTTTCGTAGAGCGCGACTGCATCGCGCCGTCCGCTCACGAGAAGCGCACCACTCGAGGCATCGACTTCGACCGTGGGTTTTTCGAGTTCTGCGCCGCCGCCTCGCGCGAGTTGCGCGTAGACCGAATCCGCGCGCACGACGAGTGCAGGCGCATCAATGCCTGGCACCGGCATCGCTCGGAACGCAAACGCGTCGCGCGTCGGACGATCGAGACTCGCGGTGAGCGATTGAATCTCCGCGACTTGCTCGGGCGTGCCGCTCACAAGAATCGCGCGCGTTGCATCGAGTGGCTCGATGGCAGGCGCGGTGAAATCCGTGCCGTCGCGCGGATCAAGCACTTGCTTCGCGAGTTCGCGCAATTGCGGCGCAATGGCCGAAGGCTGCGCGTTCGACACAACGATTTGCCGCGTCTCACGCTCAACCGCACGCATGCCGTCGACTTGGTTCAGCAACTCCGTGAAACGTGCGATCGATTGCGCGCTTCCGATGAGAACGAGTTCGCGGCTCGCGGCATCGAGTTCGATGCGCAGACTTCGTGCAGCATCAGCTGCGGGTGTTTGCTGTTCGTAGAGTTCGCGCGCGCGGGTCACCGATTGCTCGGCGTCCTTGCTCGCAACGCGCATCAACCGAACCTGACGTTCGACATTCGCTGGGCGATCAAGCGTTTCGACAATCGCGCGGATACCTGCGATGTCGGTGGAATCGCCCGCGACGAGAATCGTGCGCCCGTCAGGGCCAGCCACGAGCGAAATCTCATCTTGCTGACGCTTCGAAAGCAAACTCTTCGCGGCCGCGAGAATCGCTTCGGGCGACGCGCTTTCGAGTTCAAGCGCGGCAACGGCGCGGTCACCACGCAAACGATCACGCACCGTGGCCGAAGGCTTCGCAGGTTGTCGCGATGGATCGAATCCTTCCATCTCAGCGATGAAGCGCTCCGCGTCATCAATCGAACCGAGGTCACCGACGATCGTGACACGTTCCGCTTCAGGAAGCGCCACCACCGTCGGTTTCTTGTCTGCCGGATACGCGGCAAAAAGCTGCTCAAGTCGCTCTTTCGCGACCGGCGCCTTCACCTTCGACACCGAGAATGTCTTCATGCCGCGGCCGCCCGCAGCAGTTGGCTCTGCACCGCTTGCAACTGGCACATCGAGGAGATCAATCGTTTGCTTGAGTTGATCGATCTTCGCGCGCGAGCCGCGCGCAACGATGGCGTTCGTGCGATCGTCGGCCGCAACGACGAGGCCCGCGACGCGGTTTTCCTCGATCTTCGTGCGCTTTCCGTCGGCAGGATTCACGACGTACTCGACGACGCGTTCACCCATCAACGCTTGCAAACTCTTGAGAAGATCCGCCGCGCGCGCGTGTCGAATCGGAATGAACTCGATGAGATTCTCGACGTCTTTGCGATCGATCTCATCGATGATGCGCTGCAAGCGACGCACTTGCGCTGCTGTTTCAACGAGCAAAATGCTGTTCTGCTGCTCGAGCGCCGTGACAGAGCCGTAGGTCGCGACGAGGTTCTTGAGTTGCTCCGCGACTGGCTTCGCCTGCGCATTCAGCAGCGGCATGACGACCGTCACGATCGTGTCATCGGTGACCTGCGACGGCACCGTGCCGATGAAGGTCGGCACGTTCTCGCGCTTCATGTCGTCGAGCTTCTGGAGGAACATGCGTCCTCCTTCCACGCGCAACATGCAGTTCTGCGTTTGGAGAAGAACGTTCAGCGTCTGAATCGCTTCGTCGAGCGTGTAGTCCTTCGGATAGATGTAGTCAACGGTGCCCTTCGGTACTTCCGTTTCACGCACGATCGGGTAACCCGTTGTGCGGCTGAAGTAGTCGAGGATCTGGTCGTAGGTTTGGCCCTTGAAGTTGAAGCGAAGGCGCGTGCCCGATGCCTGCGCTCCGGCGGCGACTTGTTCGCCCGCCGCCGCGGGTGTGCCTGCCTGAGGAGAGGCTTCAGACGCGGCTTGAGAGGAAGCTTGCGGCGACGCTTGTGGCGCCGCCGACTGAACCGCCGCATCTTGCGCGGCAGTCATCTGGGCGGCGAGAGCCGCGGCCACCATGGCGGGTGCCATCGCTCCAGCGTTGCGTGCGCTTCGCTTCTTCATGCAGTCGTTCCTTCGGCAGACGCCATACCACCCGGACCCGCCGAGTCGCGAGCACGAGAATTGAGTTGAGTTACCCCGCAGTCGCCGACCGCTGGGTGAGGTTGCTTCCGACTTGCACGCGGCAGGTTCCACCGGGCAATTCGAAGACCCCGAAATCGTACTCGACTCGGCGGAAAATGAGCTCGCCGATCGCGCTTCCGGGCTGCAACGTAAGTTGAGATCCTGTCGGAAGATGACGTAACCAAACCTCGGGTCCGGAAGGACCTTCGACGATGCCCGTCAAGAGCCACTCGCCGTAGGGGAATCCGCTCGCCGGCGCAGGCACCGGAAGCGCGCCGTTTTGGGCGGCCGGATTTGAGGTCGACGGCGCTTGGGTTGAGGTCGCAATAACTGTTTCTGGGGCTGCCGGCGCAGGTGGCGGCGGAATGCGGAAAGGATTCGATTCAAACAGCGCTCGGTATCGCTCAGCCGCCGCAAGTGCTTGTGGATCCGAGACTAGCGGCGTAGTGGCCGACTTCCCTGGCAGGAAGATCGTCGTCAACTTCAGCGTCATCCGCAGCGACGCTCCATCAGCAGATGGGTCAAGTCGAATGGACTCGATGCGCTTGGTCCATGGCTCGGCTTGGATGCGGTAGATCAGCGGATAGATCTGGCTGGCGCGACCGCTCGCGACGACTGAACCCTCGACTTCGACGAAGTCAGCCTCATCGCGGAGCGCTCGCTCCTCGGGGCGTCGAAACTCGCGCTTCGCAGGAGTCGGTTTCAAAAGCGAACGCCCAGTTGTGACCGAGAACTCGGTGAAACCAAGTTCCTCGCAGACACGGTTCAGTCGGCGGCGCACTTCACTGTCGACGACCTCAAGCGAAGGTCCAAGCGTTCGGTTGGCGACCGCTTGGCTTCGACGTTCGAGTTCTGGCCGACTATCGCGCACCTTGCGAGCTTGCGTCAGGACGCCGACGTAGGTTTCGATTTGCGACTCGGCACTCGCGCGCTCGTCGGACAGGCCACGCGTGCCGACGACGTATCCGGCGGCAAGAGCCGCGGCCGCGCACAGCACTGCGATGATCCAGATCGCGCGCCGAGCGAGCAACGTACCGAGGGAGGAACGATGTCGTGTCGGACGCGGAAGGCCTGCGGCGGGTGAGGTTGAGACCGAGGCCCCCGAGCCCTGCGTCGATGTGCCGGAGCTCGAAGACTTCATGTTCGAAGGCGTCATGGCTTCGCCTCCGCGTTTGAACCCTGGTTCGGTTGCGTCGAGGTCTTTCCGCCACTCGCACCACTCGAACTCGGCTGCGATGCACCGCCAGCATTCGGCGACGAAGTCGAATCTTTCGCGGCAGCGGGCACAAGTTCCGACGTGCGCAACGTGTACGCGAAGGGCGCGGGCAAACGTCGACCGCCGCGCGCATCCGCGCCGGTCGAACCAAGCGTGTAACCCTTTTCACGGACCAGCGCGTCGCGCAGCGCGTCGGCGACGCCACGATCTTTCGCTTCACCGTCGACCACGAAACGCAGCTCTGGCGTCGCGTCGAATGTCCCGTTTTTCCCGTACTCGATCTCGCTTCCTGAGAACTGCGCCGTCATGCCGTCAAGCACGACCACCTGCGGATCTGGCGCAAAACGCCGAAGAATATCGAGGTGTGCAAGCCAATCTGGAGCGAGTTTCTCACGGGCATCGACGTGCTTCAATCGAAGTTCATCGCGCTTGGCGCGGCGAAGTTCAGGAAGCGCGTTGCGCGCCTTCGATTCAAGATCATCACGACGCGCCTCAAGCGCACGCCATTCGCGCGAGCCAAGCGTCCAACCCGCAAGCGCTGCAACAACGACGACGCCTGCAACGAGGAGCACGCGCTGCCGAGTGCGAGCTGCAACATCAATCAAACCAGTCGGCGCTAGAAAATCGATCGCAGAGCCATCACGTCGCAGCGCCGCTTCATCTTCGAGCAGTGCGCCCGCGAGCGGCCAACACGACGCGAGAAACGCTTCGCGCGTCGAAGCGTCGAGTGCGGAGAGCGTGATCGACGGATGAGACTCAAGCCGTGCGACCGGCGCACCGGTCACGCGCGCCAACTCAGCGGAAATCGCTTCAAAGATCGCGTGCGAGCCGAAAACGAGAACACGCGAAAGTGCAACAGTTGCACTTGGCTCTGCAGCTCGCAGCGACCCAAGCATCATGCGAACTGCGGGCAAAATCTCATCGCGGACCGCGAGCGGACTACTTTCTTCCGACGGAATGGAAAGTCCGCGCGATGCGAGAAGCATGCCGTCGCGTGCCGCGACGAGTTCGACGGATGTCGCAGTCGCATCGACCACAAGCACGAGACCGCGGCGGATTTCTGGTGCCGCTCGAAGCAGCGCGAGCGTGCCGAGCGCGCGCACCGTGGCGCGCTTGACTGGTATCCCAACAGTTTCGCGCATGGACGCGACGGTTGCTGCTGGAACTGCCGCCAAAATCGCGCGCGCGCCTTCGGCATTGCGCGATTCGACCTGAAAGTCACCGAGTGTTTCAACACCCTCTGTTGCAGTCTCGCGCGCGAGCGCGAGCCGCGCCATACTGCGGAGTTCTGCTTCGTCGTCGGTTGCGAGATCGGTCGTGGTCACGACCGCGACTTCCCGTGCAATCACGAGAATTGCGGGGCTCAGCCCTACTGCGACGACTTCACTCGGATCGCGCTCCGCAACCGCGGCGACTTCGAGCTGGCCGCCATTGCGACGGACTTCGATCGCGCGTACGCGATCGTTTGACTGCTCAAGAGCGCACGTGCGCGTCTCTCGGCGCGAGGTTGATTTCGCTTCGCGCATGCCAAAACTTCCCGCCTGCATGCGAAGTGCATCCGGAGAACTCGACGAGGAAAGGTCGCTTTTTGAGGCCATTTCAGGCGGATTTGCGCGTGAGCGATCGATGGATTTCAGAGTGCGCGGTCACGCGCGAAGGATTAAGGCGGGAGTGAGGGCTTGTGTGCGTGATCAATGGCCAACTTCGAAGGGATCTCGCGACTTCATCGCGACCTCTCAGCACCTCCAACATCGCGGCCGAACGGGTCACTTTTGCCACGTTGCGGTCGCGATGGTGAGACCGAAGGTTGGCTGAGTTTCGCAGGTTCGTTCGCCGAAGGGAATACGTCACGCGAAGTTTCCGCGACATCGGAGAACTCAGGCTGCGCCACAGTCACCGATGGGTCCGCTTCATCGGAAGCACCATCGCGCGCGTCGCCTTCTCGGCTTGAACCATCTGCGGCGCGATCAAGCGACGCAAGCCCGAGCGCGCGCGCTGTCTCAAGCATGGAAACCTCGCGGAGATAGACGAGTCGCGGCGATAGACCGCCCACTTCAACAATCGCGTCGAAAGCGGCGACGGCACCTCCGCGCGAACTCGCCGACGCGGTGCGCTCGTCAAACGTCGTCAACCTCTCCGTTGCGCCGGCGTCGCCCGCTGCAACTTCAAGCTGTGCCACAACACGGAATCGCCACGCAGTCGAACGCGAAGTCACGCGTCCCGCGATGCGAGCGTGCTCCTCCGCCGAGAGGACGCGCCGTTCGACAAGCCACGCTGTATTTGTGCGCTCCGCAGCGTCGAGCGATTCGCGCACACTTTCGACACGTTCCGCAAAACCATCAGGAAGACCTTCAAGACGCGCGAACGCTTCAAGGACGACGCGCGGTGCACGAAGCAGATCAAGCCGCGCAGGTGCGAACACGCCCGCATGCAATGTCGTGGTCGCGAGCATTTCCTCGCGTCGCGCGAGCGAAACTCCGCGCGCAAGACACGCTTCTGCGAGCGCGCTGTCATCAGGCTCCGCGCCGATCTTGCGCACAACTTCTTCGATTGCTTTGAGCTCCGCTTCATCAAAAGCATCAAGCGCGGCGTCGCTGCGACGATCTTCGACCACCGAAGTTGCTTGCCCATCGCCTTCAGCATCTTCTGAACCCGTTGCCGCGATGAGATCGAGTCGACTGGAACCACTTCCATCAACCAGCAACTCACGCGCGTGCGCACTCACAAGCGAAACAACAGGTAGTCCTTCGTCGGCCGATGCACGAT
>JAIYCA010000375.1 GCA_027488265.1 Planctomycetaceae bacterium | reverse complement strand
TGATGGAACGGTGCGAGAAGGTGCATCAGAAAAACGCGCCTCTAAAGAGAGTTCAAACCATGGCTGACCTTCGGCGCCTTCCAGTACCTCAGGACGGTTGGGCTGTGCGCGTGGAAGGTGGCGAGGGATCGCCGCTCGTTGCTGATGCGGTGATCGAGGTTCCACCGTATGCCGCCGCATCGATTCACTCGGTGCTGGCGCGCGCGGGCATCGAACAACCTTGGCAGGGTGAGCGTGCGGAACTCGACAGCGAATGGGTCGGTCGTACAGCGTGGACTTTCGCGCGTGAAATCGATGTGCCGTCGTGCGACGATGGCGCACATTGCGCGCTCGTGATCGAAACGATCGATGGACCGTGCGAGGTCGCGCTCGGCGGCGTGGTGTTGGGTGAGCACGCAAATGAGCATTTTCCGTTTGAGGCGCGTGTTCCTGATGAACTGCGCGGCACACGCGCTGTGCTCGCGTTGCGATTTCATGCGCCGGTGACTGAGGTTCTTGGATGGCAAGAGAAACTCGGCGTGCGTCCCGTGAACGGTGATTGGACGCCGTTTTGTTTCGCACGCAGCGCAGCGTGCGGATTTGGTTGGGATTGGGGCCCGCGCGTCGCAGGCGTCGGCTTCTACGGCGCACGTTTTGATTGTTGGAATGAGACGCGCATCACGAGCGTATCCGTCGCACAACGTTGGAACGACGATGGCACCGTGACGGTGCGTGTGACGCCATTCGGCGACTTCGATCGTGCGCGCCTCGTTTGCGTGGTGCGCGAGCGTGAGGGTTCGAATGGGCAGGCTGCAGCGCGTATCGAGTGCAACGCGCATGGTGAAGCGACTCTTGCGCCAGCGCGTCGATGGACGACGTGGGACCGCGGTTCAAACGAGGGCACGTGGTGGAACGCGATGGTCGGTGTTCGCGATGAGCGCGGTACATTCAAACTGCTTGCAACGACGCGCTTCGCACTGCGACGCGTCGAACTCGATACGTCACTCGACGAAATCGGCCGGCGATTCCGCTTCATGCTGAATGGCGAACCTGTGTTTGCTCGCGGCGCGAATCTCATTCCACCGTTGCTTGGCGCGCGGCACGAATTCGACTGGTTCGACGAGATGCGCCGCTATCGCGAAACCGGCTTCAATATGGTGCGCGTGTGGGGCGGTGGGAACTATCTGCCCGACGCGTTCTACGAAGCATGCGACGAACTCGGCATTCTTGTTTGGCAAGACTTCATGTTCGCGTGCGCGACGTATCCAGAAGATGAACCGTTCATGTCGCTTGTGAAGCGCGAGGCGGCGCATCAGGTCGCGCGGCTTTCGCGCCATCCCTCGCTGGCACTCTGGTGCGGCGGCAACGAAGACATCCTCGCGTGGTGGAGTTGGGGTTGGAAAGATCGGCTTGCGCCAAATCAGTCGTGGGGCCAGAAGTACTGGCTTGAGACGCTGCCTGCTGCGGTCGCTGCGCACGACGCGGGAACTCCGTACTGGGCTGAGAGTCCGTACTCAGGTTCGATGGAGATTCATCCGAACGATCCTGACCACGGAGATCGTCACACATGGGATGCGGAAGCGAAGATCGAAGGCTACCGCGCGATCCTTCCGCGTTTCTCAAGCGAGTTTGGTCATCAGTCGCCGCCGTGTTGGCAAACGATTCTGGAGGATTGCCTCGCGCCGACGCGTGATCCAGAAACGATGTCGGCAGCCGATCTTGTGGACGCGTTGAAGCTTCGGCAAAAAGCGTGGGGCGGCGACGAGTTTCAATACAAACCATTTCTTGCAGCGCGTTTCCGCGAGGCGCAGAGCGCGCGCGAATATGTCGCGCAATGTCAGCATCTGCAGGCGCGTGCGATGAGTGTTGCGATGCGTTGGTTGCGCGCAGGTGCGCCACGCTCGATGGGCGCGCTCATTTGGCAGTGGAACGATGTGTGGGCTGGGCATTCGTGGTCTTTGCAAGATGTTGCTGGACGCGCGAAGCCTGCGTGGCATGCAGTACGACGAGCGTGCAGTGCGCGCGGAATCTCGATCGAGCCCACCGGGCGATTTGCGAATGTGGCCGTTGGAACCCCGCCGACGATTTCGGGACAACTGCAAGTCGTCGTGTGGGATGACGCGGCGTTCCGCAACTCGGAGGAATTCGCGCGGCGTTTGCTTCGCGTGCGTCTCGAGCGCATCGACTTTGATCGAAGAGTTCTCGCGTCCGAGCGCATCACGCTCGATCCGTTTGTGGAGTGTGGGCTTCCCGCGGCGACAGTGCGTGGGGATATCCCCGCGCGTTTCCTCGATGGTTTTCAACATGGGCGAGAAGCACTCGTTGCGTTCGTCGAGGAAGAACCGTCGTACGGGCGCGCGACGGAGTTCCTTGCTGATGACGCGGTGATGCGACTTGTCCGTCCGAGCGCGCAACCGCTTCTCGAGCCGGTGCGTGGTGATCCGCAGCGGTTCCGTGCGACCACGGTCATTCGCGAGATGTGGATTGATCAGAGCTGGCCGCGACTTCGTGGGAACGATCGCGCAGCGGGAGAAGGGGTCGACTTCGACGAAGTGGCGGCACTCGAGAAGGCGGCGCTCGCAACGAACTGGCAGACGTTGCTGCCGGGCGACGAGATCGTGCTCCCGATGGCGGAGCAACTTCAATGGTGGTCGGCGAATCACTTTCGGTGAAAGGCATGAATCTGTTCGTCGAAGCGATAATTGCTACGCCTTCTGCATCGTGAGAACGTGCCCTACCTCAAGTGTTTATACACGACTGCGAAATCGATCGCATCGACGTAGCCGTCGCGGTTGACATCGCCGGAGAAGTGGTCATTCGCAGCCCACGCGGCGAGGAATGCAACCAAGTCGGTTGTTGTCACCGTGCCATCGAG
>JAIYCA010000025.1 GCA_027488265.1 Planctomycetaceae bacterium | reverse complement strand
GCGATGCGAGAATCGTTTGTCGCGCAGTTTCGCGTGCTCTTCGGATACGAGCCTCCCGCTCGACAAATTGAAGTTGTTTCGGTCGAAGTTTGCATGCGTGCGCAGCCAAGCACGAACTTTGCATCGCGAGACGCCGCGCAGGTATCTCCAACCGCAAAGCCTCGCGCAAATGCGAACACTGAAGCGCAGACCCTCCCCATGCGCTCCGAGGGCGAACTCGTGCAAGCTCAAGTCTTGCGCCGTGATGAGATCGCCATCGGCGCGATGGTGCAGGGACCGGCGATCATCACCGATGCAGGCGAAACGGTCATCCTTGATTGCTCGTGGCGTGCGTGCATGCATGCGTCAGGCGATTTCATCGCCGAACGCGTTTCGCCGCAGACTCCGCGAACAAGCCAAGCGGAACAAGAACTCTTCGCAGCGCGTATCGAGTCGATTGCCATCGCGATGGGAAGTGTCCTTGAACGAACAGCACTGAGCCCGAACATCCGCGATCGACTTGATTTCTCCTGTGCCATTCTCGATCGCGACGGAACGCTCGTTCAAAACGCGCCGCACTTGCCAGTCCATCTCGGCGCGCTCGGCATTTGTACGCGCCTCGTTGCGCAAACGCTTCCACTCGTCGAAGGTGACATCGCCGTGACGAACCATCCAGCGTTCGGTGGCTCGCACCTTCCCGATGTCACCACTGTTGCGCCCGTCTTCATCGACGGACAACGTGTGGCGTACGTCGCGGTTCGCGCACACCACGCTGAGATCGGTGGCACGCGGCCAGGCTCATTCCCGCCCGATGCACGCTCACTCGCCGAAGAAGGTGTGGTGCTCGCGCCATTCCTCGCGGTTTCACGCGGTGATTTCGATCGCGAGACCGTTCGTGCGCGTTTTGCAACGGGGCCAAATCCATCGCGCAACCCCGATGAGAATATTGCAGATCTCGAGGCGCAGATCGCGGCGACGCGTTACGGCATCCAGCATGTCGCGGCACTCGCGCGCGAACTTGGCGACTCTTTCCTAGAGCGCTGCGAGAGCGAGCTCGCACGTGCTGATTTCGCGATGCGTCGCGCGATTTCTACGATGGACGTGGCACCGCGGACTGCGACGCGCATGCTCGACGATGGCTCGCCAATCTCCGTATCTCTCGAGCGATGCGACACGGCGAATGGCCCCTCACTTTCGATTTCATTCGCGGGTTCTGCTGGCGTTCACGCGGCGAATTTCAATGCACCACTTGCGGTGACGCGCGCCGCAACGCTCTACGCACTTCGCCTCTTCATCGATGAGCCGATTCCGATGAATGAGGGGCTCTTGCGGTCCGTGCAACTGAAGATTCCTTCCGGCATGCTGCATCCGCCGTTCGAAGCCGATCCTGCGCGATGCCCGCCCGTCGTCGCGGGAAATGTTGAAACGAGTCAGTCCGTGGTCGCGGCGCTGCTTGCAGCACTTGGCTTGGCTGCCGAAAGTCAGAGCACGATGAACAACGTGCTCTTCGGAAATGATCGCTTCACGGTTTATGAAACGCTCGGTGGCGGCGCAGGCGCAGGACCGACGACCGATGGAGCGAGCGCGGTTCATGTGCATATGTCGAACACGCGACTGACCGACATCGATGTCCTCGAGCGTCGCGCACCCGTTGTGCTCCGTCGTTTCATGCGGCGTCAAAACTCTGGTGGCAGCGGAATGCACAGCGGGGGCGACGGCATCGTGCGCACGTATGAATTCCGCGAGCCCGTCACCCTTTCGTTCTTCGGTTCGCGACGCAACTTCGCGCCGCAAGGAATTGAAAGCGGCGCGAACGGCGCGTGCGGCGATCAATATCTTGAGCGCGCTGACGGAGAGCGCGTTCGCATGGAGTCGACTTTCTCAATCCATTGCGCGCCAGGAGATCGGTTCACTGTCGAGACCCCGGGCGGCGGCGGATTCGGCGCGTGAATTTCAACGGCAGGGAGCGTTCGAATTGCGAAGCGCGAAGCGTGAGGTGCGAATCGCGAAGTTCGCTTCCTAGTTGGGAAACGCGAGTGCCCGTTCGCAGTTCATGTTCAAGGATCGCATCGAAGCTCACGTCCGCTGCGGAACACGCGCCGGAAGATTGATCCGCTCAATCGATCGTGCGCGGCCCGAGGCGAGGTCAATCTCGACAAGCGCACCCTGCACAGCCTCGCCGCCAGAACCCATGTCAAATGGCACATGCACACCGGTTGTGAAATGCTTGAGTACCGCTTCGGTGCGACGTCCAATCACGCTGTCGTGCGGCCCCGTCATTCCGACATCGGTCTGAAACGCTGTTCCACCGCGAAGAATCCGCTCATCGGCGGTCGGAACATGCGTATGCGTTCCAAGCACTGCCGCCACGCGTCCATCCAGATGATGCGCAAGTGCCGCCTTTTCACTTGTCACTTCCATGTGCGCTTCGACGAGCACGATGGGATTTCGCTCCGGCATCGCCGCGAGCAATTCATCGGCACACTCAAAGGGATCATTCGCCTGCACAGAACCGATGTGAATGCGGCCGAGCAACGTGATAACGAAGAGTTCGCGCGGACAACGCTCGTCGGCGGGAATACGAATCACACGCTTTCCTGGCGTTCGCGCGGAAAGATTGGCGGGCCGAGAAACAGTCTTGGTTGGGTCATCGAGGTACGGAAGAATCTTGTGCTCGCGGAACGCGTGATCGCCGAGCGTGCAGGCATCGATTCCGAGTCGTCGAAACTGGTCAAACAACTCCGGCGTCAGCCCCGAACCGTTTCGTGCGTTCTCCGCATTCGCGACGATGCGATCAGGCTTGAAGCGCTCTCGAAGCACCGGCAATTGTTGATCGAGCGCCATGCGACCGGGAGCCCCGTTGATATCGCCGAGAAATGCGAGACGGAGCGTGTTTGGCGGTGGCATCCGCGTAGCCTAACGAACGCGGCGCTGAGGACGCGACGGCGATTCGCCCTGGTTCCAACCGATGACGCGCATGGCCACGTGGTCAGGACCCTTCGGCGCAGCATCATTCCGCGAAGCGGGAGAAATTCATGTGCATCCGCTTGCAGCCGAGCGGTTTGTGCTACACTTTGTCTAACCAATTACGACGTCTTGAGCGGAAACGACCCGAACGTTGGTGGCTTTGTGCGCTTTCGGCACGGAGTTTCCAACCTGGATTCGGTCGCGAGTTCGGTCAAGACAGTTCTTGTTGGTGACCTTCTTCAACTTGACTCGTTGATCGCAATGCGCGGTCACTTCATCAGTTCTGAAGTTGCGAAGCTCTGCACTGTGAAGTTGCGAGCGCCGAAGTTGTGAGGTTGTGCAACGATCGCTCCGCACGAAGGGCTTTGCTTGGCACCGCTGAATGAAGTCATCTGAATGAAGTCATTTGAATGAAGTCATTGGTTGCCGATGCGTCGCTGAAGTTGGAACCGTTCGAGTTCGAAAGACGAAACAGCCGAAGCTCCGCAAATCAGACGCATCAGAAGTAGTTGACGTATCTCATACTTCTGATGACTCCGAGCTATCCCAACCGGTTTCGCGAGGCTCTGACAGCCTTTGAATTGACAGCCTTGGAATAGTCGGAGTTTGAGTGAGATGCGCTGCAGGAGCCACCGATGCTGGCCTCGGTTGCGAAAGCACACGGGCCGCAAGTGACGGACTGAGTGACGGACTGAGTGACAGACACGAATGACAGATGCGCGTGACGAACTCGAAACGTCCGCGAGAGATTTGGACAAGAGATCAGACCGACATGCTGACCCCTACGATGTACACGCAAGGAATGCAGGTTCGCCACCGCCAACGCCCGGAGTGGGGAGCGGGAACGATTTCGCGCGTCGAGTCGCTGACCCGCGGCTCCGTGCGCGACCAGCGCTTGTGGATTAAGTTCGGCGCAGTTGGACTCAAGACGCTGCTCGCAAGCGGCGCCGATCTTGAGATCATCGAGGGAACCGGCGCTGCTGAACACACGTTCGCTGCGCGTGAAATCGCCTCGGAAGGCGGCTGGCTCGGACAGATCGCGAAGAAGCGTCCCGAACAAGCGATGTCCGAACTTCCACCCGACGCGACCGACCCGTTCCTAACCCCCGAACGGCGACTCAAGAATCTGCTCGGGCTCTACCGATTCGACGGTGCCGCCAAGTTGATCGACTGGGCGGTTGCGCAATCCGGCCTCGATGACCCGCTCTCTCGCTTCACGCGCATCGAACTCGAAGCCTTCTACAAGGAATGGTCGCGCGACCGTGACGTCGCCCTGCATCGACTCGTGGGCGACTTCCGTCGACGTCGCGTCGACGTGCAGCCATTGCTCGCGGGCGCGCCCGAAGCAGCTCTGGCGACCCTGCGGCGCTTCGATCGAAACCGCTAATCAGGGCGCGCGTCGCAGCGGCGGGCAGTCACACATGTGACCGCCGGTTTGTACGCCCCTTCTGGCACCACGTAGCCCCTTCTGGCACCATCTAGAACCACGTAGGCCGTACGCCGTCGATGGCCGTCGACTGTTGCCACGCGTCACGCTGGCGTTGCCACGCAGCTGTCGCCCGCTCCCCAAGCCACGCGCCTCGATCGTGGTGCGCGACTGTGACTCTGCTGTCACGCGGACGTTGCATCACTGTTGCACGGCTGCAACACGGCTCCATCACGATTGCCCCATCGTTGCATCAAGCCGCACGCGTTGACCTCCGCTTGCAACACCCATGTCGGCAAGCCCGAAAAGAACGCGCGCCGTGGTGAATGCCGCATCTCCCATTGATTCAGACTCCGCGTTGGCACGGTCGTTGCAATGTCTCTCCCGTCGCGTATCCCGCGACGAAGACCGCACAACCAAAGAGGAGAATGACACATGGACGAGATCAACTTCCAAGAGAAGATGAACCAGATTCTTGAGCGCATCCGCGAATTGCCCGCGAACCAAGCACCAGCCGCCGTTGAGGCTGCCGACAGTGCAACGGCTCGCCGCGAACGCGTGCAGACCTCGGTCAACGAACTCCAAGACGCGCTCGATTACCTGCGTCTCAGCGTGAAGTACCTCGTCTTTGATCTCGAGGCGACTCGCCGCGAGAACGCGTACCTCCGTCGCATGATCGAGCAATCGAATCGCGAGCGCGAACGGAACCAACGCCCCGAAGAGCGCACGGACGAAGAGCGTCCTGACTTCGGCGCGAACGGTTGGGAGTGAATCACGCGTCGGGTCCCCGCCGACGACTCGGACGATGGATGACTGCGGGAAACCGCGTCTCCAGAGCCGCGGCGGATATTGAGAGAGCGGAGAATTCGCAAGAGGGGCAAGTCTCCGCATCGTTCTCACGAGGGACAGGAAAAGGGACACCTCGCTCGAGAACTTAGGGCCGATCCAGAATGCGACCAGACCACAGGGTCTGGTCGTGTTCGTTTTGAGATTGTCAGCGCGGTTCAACGCTGCGTGGGGGCGATGAGGCGAAGTTCAATCGAAGTCGCTTCGTCACGCGCGAGTTCAACCAACACATGCGTCGCGCCGAACTCCGGCTTCACCTCCGCGCCGTGCACGAAGAGCTGAAGTCGATCGCCGTTTGCCGCTTCAAGCGGCACATCGAGCGTGAGAGCTCGACCGCTCGCTAGCCCACGGACGAGAAACCTCCGCACGACCGACACCTGTCCACCGATCGACCGCCGAAGCCCCCGCTCCTCGACCATGACCATGCGCGCGTCGGCATCGAACTGAGCACCGAACGGATCATCATCGCCAGCGCGGTGCTTCGTTCGCGGCTCCAATCGATACTCCGCGCGCCACGAGCAATCCTGCGCTGTCGCTTCGCCATCGTTCTGCGGACGCGACGGCTCTTGTGTCGGCTCTTGTGTCGGCTCTTGTGTCGGCTCTTGTGTCGGCTCTTGTGTCGGCTCTTGCGTCAGCGCAACAAGCCTCAACGGTGCTGCCGAGTGCCCTTCTCGAAGAAGGGAAAGTCCGCCGGAAGCATCTCGCCACGGGGCAGCAAGTGTTTCGAGCGCTTCAACGAGTGCACGAGTGTCTGCCGCTTTCGTTGTGACAGAAACGTCAGACGCGGCCGACGCGTTTCGTTCACACTCCTCGCCCTCGATTCGACCGTTCGATGCGCAGCCAACGCTCCAGCTGCATGCAGCCCACGCGACGCAGGCCAACGCAACGCGCGCGATGCCTCCGAGCGAGCCGTTCAGATACGCGTCCGTTTGAGTCAAGCCTCGTCGCATCCGCACGTAGCGTAACCACGCCGCGCCGATCCGCGCCCATCCATGCCCATCCACGACTGACCCGCGATGGCGCGTCAACCAAGAAAGGCGCAAAGCACGGCAGACTCTTCTTCGGAAAACCAATACTCGCGCGAGAGGTGAAGCAACGCTCGAGCGTGCGCACGCTGCCGCTCAACACTCCATGCTTGCGCACGGGTTCGCTCGACAAGCAGGTCCAAAAGAAGAGAGATGCTCGCGGCTCCAAAGGGCCCTCGATTGCCCTCGCTGTTTCCTGGCATTCCCGCGAGCGGATCGAAGACGCTGCGGGACGGCATCGAACCCACATCGAGCGGCGGCTCCCGGTTCTCAAGCGGGCGATCGTTTGGGCCGCTGCTTTCGCGAAGCGGATCGCTCGAGGATTCTCGAGGTTCCCGTGCACGTCGTTCGGTTGGCTCTCCGAAATCATCGCGTTCCATGCGTTCCGTCCAGTGCCGCACGATGCCCCCGCATGTGCAGCAGCACCCCTACGTTGCCCGCGCGGTGCAGTTCGCAGATTGGCTACAGTAAGCGCCCGCAATTCGCACTTCGGACTCTCCAAGCCGCCGTGTCGATGACGCAGTCCATCACAACCGAAGCCGATCGCCCCGATGTCTCAAGGCTCGAAATCCAGATGAGCGCCTCCACTCCCACTCCAAATGCCGCCTCGGCACTTGAAATCAACACGCTTGGGTTCCGGTATCCAAGCGGCTTCGAGCTAAGCCTGCCGAGTTTGACCCTCGCCCGCGGCGAAGAGCTTCTCCTCGTCGGACGTTCTGGCTGCGGCAAGAGCACGCTGCTCCAGTTGATCGCAGGATTGCTCGATCCATCCAACGGATCGATTCGCGTCGGCGGCACCGACATCCATGCGTTGCGCGGCGCACAGCGAGATCGATTTCGCGGCCGCTCGATTGGAATGGTCTTTCAAACATTCAATCTGCTGCATGGATTCACCGCGCGCGAGAACGTCCTCATTGCGCTGTTGATGAGTGACCTTCCGAAAGCCGACGCGGCGACGCGCGCAGAAACACTGCTGCGTTCACTCGGTCTTGATCGCCTGGATGCGTTGGCCGAAGAGCTTTCCGTCGGACAGCAGCAGCGCGTTGCGATCGCGCGCGCGCTTGCGTGTCGCCCGACTCTCGTGTTGGCCGACGAACCCACTGCGTCGCTCGACCCTGAAAACGCTCTGAATGCAGTGCGTGTTCTTCGAGACGCGTGTCGCGATGAAGGTGCGGCGCTCCTTGTCGTTTCGCATGATCCCGCGCTCGAATCGCACTTCGCGCGCCGTGAACGACTCGAACAATTGCGCGAAACAAACACTTCGCACGCCGCAGGAGGTGTCCGATGAGTGATCTCTCGATTGTTCTTCGAAGCCTCCGCGTTCGTGCGCTTTCAACATCGATCGTCATCGCGCTCGTTGCAATTTCTGCTGGGCTGCTTCTTGCGATTCTTTCGCTGCGAAACGCTGGACAGTCGGCATTTGAGCGCGGCACCGGCAACGCGCATCTTCTGGTTTCGCGCGACGGCAGTCCGCTCGTCAGCGTGCTCAACGGCATCTTCTATGCGAATCCGCCGAAGGCTCCGATTGACGCAGCCAAACTCGAAGAGATTCGCAGCAGCTTCCCGTGGAGCATGTTCATTCCGATGGCTGTCGGCGACAGCTACCGCTCGTTCCCCGTTGTTGCGACGACACCAGACTTCTTCACGAAGTTCGAGCCTGTTTCAGGCGAACCATGGACGTTTGCGGAAGGTCGTCCGTTTGAACGCAACTTCGAAATCGTGCTCGGGAACAGTGTCGCGCGGGAGACCGGCCTCCGCATGGGCGCAAAGTTGCTCGTGACACATGGATCGGGCAAGTCGCGAGAAGGTGTTGATGAACACGCGCACGTCCATGACGAATACGAATTCACCGTTGTTGGCATTCTCGCGCCAACGGGTTCTCCGCACGATCGCGCCCTCTTCTCCGATCTTGAGTCGAGCTGGATTCTCCACGCGCACGATCGATTCGAACGTGAAGGCACGCACAAGACTGTGACCGCAGCCGATCTCACCGATACGGATCGCGTGGTCACGGGTGTACTCATGCGACTCCCCTCGCGCGACCCAGCCGCCGCCCCACCCGCGCTCGTTTCGCAGTACGACCGCTTGCGGCGCGATGGCTCGATCACGGTCGCGATTCCCGCCAACGAGGTGCAACGACTCTTCGACATCGTTTCGAGTATCGATGTCTTGTTCGTTGCCATGGCGATCGCCACACTCATTTCCTCAGGCGCCGCGATTCTCCTTTCCATGGTGAATTCGATGAACGAGCGCCGACGACAGGTGGCGATCTTGCGCGTTCTCGGCGCGAGCCGCGCGCGCATTTTCTGGCTCGTCCTGACAGAGAGCACACTCGTCGGCCTCATCGGCGCTGCGACGGGCGTGGTGTTGTGCGCGGTTGTGCTCTTCTCAGCGACAACGTGGTTGCGCGAGGCGCACGGCATTGTGATTGCGCCGCAACTTGACCCAAGAAGCGCCGTACTTGTCGCGCTCGGAACAACGTTGCTCGCTGCACTGGCCGGAATCGTTCCGTCTATTCAGGCGTATCGCACGAGCGTGGCGCGAAATCTCCGACCGATCGGCTAACCTCGCGCGTACCGACTGTTTCGCTCGTTGAGCGTTCGCCGAGTTTTTGTTCTCCCGCACTGCTCTCACGCCGATCTAACTTTGAATTCCGTATGAAGATCATTTGGACCATCGTCACACTGCTTCTCATCGCGGGCATTGTGGTGGTGTTCCAACCACCAGCGCCGACGCGACGTCCGGATGACTCGGCGATGATCGAGTCGGCGGAACGCGCGATGGAACTTGCGACGGCCACCGAGAAGTCGACGAGTGGCGCGACAACCGCTCCCTCCGCGCCTGATCTCGATGCAGCACTCGCCGCAAAGTCCGGTGCGCCGAGCGGAGATGCATCAAGCGACTCGAAGGAATCGGCAACAACCCCGACGACGGACGCAACGAACTCTGCTGCGAAGGAGAATGCTGGGTCCATCGCGGCCGCTCCAGAAGAAACTCCCGCGACGACCACCGCGGCCCCGTTGGGAGCAGCGGCCAGCGAGGCCACAACGAAGAAGCCTTCACCCGAGCCTGCGGCGGCGAAACCCGAAGAGATCGCTGCGGGCAGCGAGTTCACGCCGGAGATTCCGACGATCGCACATGCGGAGATTCTTCCGAGCCGCTTCATCAAACTCGCGGATGGCGACATCTCCGTCGATGACGCCTGGACCGTGCGCGGCGCTGGCACAAACGAGTCGCCCTACGAGGTTTCGTGGGAGTATCTCTCGAGTGCGCAAGAGACGTACGTTCCGCGATTGAGTGAGAAGAAGATTCCCGCGCGCATCGCCTTCTTGCACGGAAAGGTTGTGAAGATCTCGGGATATCTCGCATTTCCGCTGGTGGCGCCAACGTCTAGCGAGTGCCTCGCAATGCTCAATCAATGGGATGGCTGCTGCATCGGCATTCCACCGACGCCGTACGACGCGATCGAAGTCAAACTCGCCACCGAACTCAAAGGTTGGAAGAAGCACACGATCAACTTCGGTGCGATCACCGGCGTGTTCAAGGTCGAGCCTTACCTCGTTGAGAATTGGCTCGTCGGCCTCTATCTCATGGAGAAGTCGAAGATCGACACGGAGCTGTGATTGCCTCAGCGTTGATGTTGAGGCGTCTCGATGCAATGATCGGTGCGCAGAGAGGCGCGTAGCCACACGCTGCCGACGCAGTCGACGACGAGCATCCAGAGGCAAGCATCCACAGGCAAGAGCCTCTCCCGATCAGAATCTTCGAAGAAAAATTCCTTTTTCGAAGTCGCATGGAAGAAGTGCCAGAAACACGGGAAGAGAGAAGAAGGCGTGTATCCTTCGCGCCATGCTTGTCAAATCTTGCTTGCATTCTCACGCGTGTTCCCCCGCGCCCGCATCTGTGCAGGATGAGTCATCTCGTCGGTCGACTGGCCGCTCAGATTCTCAAAGCACGAATTCTCAACCCGCGATCGCTGCCGCCTCGCTGCTGACGACGCTGCTGATGACACTACTGATGACTTCCATCGCGTGCAGCATCACCACCGCGGCTGCGGCGTGCCCTGTCGGCGATCCGCCAACTGCGAGCGATGCGCCGCCTGCCGCCGCTGCTGCGACGACTCCGAGCGAAACCACGCCGCCAGCCGGCCCACTTGCGCCGCGCAACTTCATTTCGTCAGAGCAATTGCAAGATCGCATCATCGCGCTTGCGAATGCTGCTCCGACGCGAAGCACCGTGAGTCAAATCGGTGTGTCGCGTGATGGCCTTCCGATCCAAGTCGTGACTTTGGGCGATCCCGATCTCACCCGTAAGCGCCCCGAAGTGCTCTTGATCGGCGGTATGGATGCCGTCAATCTCGGTTCACCCGAACAGGCGTTCACCGCTGCGATGCAACTCGTTCGCGAGCATCCCACCATGCTTGATGAGGTTCGCGTCCATGTCATCCTCTGCGCGAATCCCGACGCGCGCACCATGGCGCTGCAAGCCGGGCTTCCGCGCGCGACCAACACGCGTCGCATCGATCACGATCGCGATGGAAGAATCGATGAAGATTCGCCGGAAGACTTCAACGGTGACGGCGTGATCACCCTCATGCGCCGCGTTGCGCCACCAGGCAGCGTCGCAACGCACATTGTCGACGCGGCAAACCCGCGCATCGTGCGGAGTGCAAACCGAGACAAGAGCGAAGTCGCCACACACCAGACAATGCTCGAGGGGCGCGATCTCGATGGCGACGGTCTTGTGGGCGAAGATCCCGCAACAGGCGTGGATCTCGATCGAAACTTCCCACATCGATGGCCAGAGTTTGATCTCGACGCGGGACCTTTCCCGTTGAGCGAGCCTGAGACCATCGCCATCGCGAAGTTCGTGCGCGATCACCCTGCGATTGTGAGTGCCTTGATTTTCGGCCGACACGACACGCTCGCGGAGTTCCCCGATACGAAAGACAAGGACTCCACAAACCGCACCCCGATGGTGTATCTCGAGGCCGACCACGCGCTCTATCGCGAACTCTCGAAGGCGTGGCGTGAGACGACGAAACTTGAGAAGTCGAACAACGCCGATCTCGCAGGCTCACTCGTCCTTTGGCTTGCGAATCATCGCGGCATCGCGGCGGTTGCTGCAAATGGCTGGACCCGCCCTGACGTACCGGCAGTTCCCGAGGGCTCGCCGGCACCCGCGACCATCGCGACCGGCGATGATGAGCAACAAGCATGGATCGACCTCTGCTATCGGCTCTATGAAAGTCCTGGCTTCGTTGAGTGGACACGAAATCAACATCCGAGGTTTGGCGCCGTTGAAGTCGGCGGGTTTATGCCTTTCTTGCGTGAATCCCCAACGGCCTCGCAAGCCGAGGTGCTTGCCAAGAAATCTGCGCCGTTCCTCAAGACACTCGCCGACAAATTGCCTGAGATCAACGTCAGCGAAATCTCTATGACCGACCTCGGCGGCGGGCTTGCGCGCATCGGGCTTCGCATCACGAATCGCGGCGACTTCCCAACCACAACCGAGATGGGTCGCATCACGGGCGTTGTGCCGCCAATCGTGGTTCGCGTCGGCGTCGCGCCGAACGACGTGCTCGCCGGTCGCGCGGTTGAGAAGATCGATCGACTTGCCGCGCATGAAGCACGCGACTTCGAGTGGACGGTTCGCATGCCGCCGGATGGAAAGTTGTCGCTCACCGTTCGTGGCGCGTTCTTTGATGACATCGTGCGCGAGGCACGTCCGGCGGGCGAAGCCGCAAACGCGACGACCTCAACGCGAGCACTCTCAACGAGTTCCAACTCGACAGTTCACACTTCAAACTCACCCGTTTCCGCCTCGAAGGAGGTGACGCCATGAGTCTGTTCCAACGCGCCATTTCTCAACTCGCTCGCCAAGGTCGTTGCGCGCTTCCCGCGCTCGTCGCATGCGTTGTGGCTGCCGCGCCAAGCGCCACGTGCGCGCAAGATCGCACAGAAGCGACCTCTCTACTGCGCTTCGATCACTACCGTGACGTTGCCGAACTCGTGGCAGAATCAAAGGCGCTCACCGCGGCACATCCCGCGCTCCTCACCTACGTCGACCTTGGAAAGAGTTCTGGCGAACTCCCCGTCTTCGCGCTCATCTTGAACAACCCAAAGACCGGCGTCGACACCGACAAGCCAGCCATGTACATCGATGGCAGCATCCACGGCAATGAGATTCAGGCGAGCGAAACCGTGCTCTACACCGTGTGGTATCTCGTCGAGAACTACGGCAAGATCCCTGCGATCACCGAGCTCGTCGACCGCACCGCGTTTTACTTTGTGCCATGCGTGAATCCCGACGGTCGTCAGAATTGGTTCGATCGACAGAATTCTCCGCACTCATCGCGTACAGGCATGAAGCCGACCGACGACGACCGCGACGGTGCGCTCGACGAAGACGGCCCTGACGACCTCGATGGCGACGGGTCGATCGGCATGATGCGGCGGCCCGATCCAAACGGCACGCATCGACGCAGCGAACTCGACCCAAACGTGATGGAGGCGGTCTCGCCTGAACCGCGCGCCGATGGCACGATTCGCCGCGGTGATTGGTCGATGGCTGGCATGGAAGGGATTGACAACGACGGCGACGGGGAAGTCAACGAAGATGGCCCCGGCGGCTACGACATGAACCGCAACTTCCCCGCCGATTGGCAACCCGATCACGTGCAAGGCGGCGCGGGCGACTGGCCGTTCTCGTATCCCGAGACCGAAGCCGTTGGCCGCTTCATTCTGACGAAGCCCAACATCGCAGCGGGACAGGCCTACCACAACACGGGCGGCATGATCCTGCGCGGTCCGGGTGCGCCGAATCGAGAAGGCGCGTATGCCGCCGATCGCGCGGTCTACGACGCCATCGCAAATGCTGGCGCAGAAATGCTGCCTGGCTACCGCTCGTTGGTCATTCACTCTGACCTCTATCCCGTGCGCGGTGGATTCGTGAATTGGCTTTCCGAAAGTTTGGGGATCGTGAGTTTCACGAACGAACTCTGGACGGAGAAGCGGATTTCGCAGAACGGCGGCTCGCCCGATCGCGAGGCGATGGAGCGGTGGCGCGAACGACTGCTCTTTGATCAAACTCGAACGCCGTTTACCGAGGTTGATCACCCAACGCACGGCAAGGTGCTCGTCGGTGGGAGCAACAAGTGGTCGTCGCGCATTCCACCGTCGTGGATGCTTGAAGAAGAGTGTCACCGCAATGCGGCGTTCACGATCTTCCACGCACAGGAAATGCCGCGGGTTTCACTCGGATCGCCACGCGTGCGCAAACTGCAGGACGGGCTCTACGAAGTCACCATCGAACTCAAGAACGATGCGTTGATTCCAACCCGTACGGCACGCGCGGCCTCTACGAAATCCGGCCTCCCTGATGTCGTCACGCTGCGCGCACCCGAGGGAACGCGCATCCTCGCCTCAGGTACAGCCGCGCGTCGATTTGATCGCGAGTTCACGCCAGACGAAGAAACGCCGTCGATCGTGCGACTGGAGTCGGGTATCCCGTCGCGCGGCTCCGTCTTTGTGCGCTTCTTCGCGGAAGGACCTGAAGGGGCAGAAATCGCAATCGACTTCGCCGCAGAGAAAGCGCAGGACGCACGCGGCTCGGTGAAACTCACGCCGACGGAAGCGAGCACTCCAGCCACGAACACGACTGCGACCAGCGCGGAGCCAGCAAAGCGGTGAGTTCTGCGGGTGAGCAATCGAGCGCAAGCGATCATGCGCACGCAGACTCATCGCGCGGCGACCAGATGCACGTCGACGTGCGTGAGGTCGACGTACTTGTGGTGGGCGCGGGCGCTGCCGGTTTGTTCGCAGCGATCCACGCAGGTCGCGCGGGCGCGCGCGTCCTCGCCCTTGATGGCGCAAAGACGCTTGGCGCAAAGATCCTCGTCGCAGGTGGTGGCCGTTGCAACGTGACACACCACGCCGTCGATGAAAAGGCGTATGCGGGCAGTTCTCCAAACGCGATCAAGAACGTGTTGCGGCGCTACGGCGTTGCGGAGACGGTCAAGTTTTTCGAGGCCTACGGCGTCGAACTGAAGCGCGAAGACACGGGCAAACTCTTTCCGACAACCGACGACGCACGCACGATTCTCAATGCCCTGCTCCAAGCCGCGCGCGATGCGGGTGTAGAGATTCAGCATCCGAAGCGCGTCACGGCAATCGAACGCGAAGCAGACGGCGGCTTCATCGTGCGTGGTGATTGGGGCACGGTTCGCACACGTCGCGTCGTGCTCGCGACGGGAGGCAAGGCGCTGCCAAAGTCGGGTTCCGACGGCGCGGGTTACGAGTTCGCGCGCGCGCTCGGGCACACGGTCACAGATCATGTCCATCGCGAGCTTGTTCCGCTCATTCTGCCAGGCACGCATCCACTGCGCGCACTCTCAGGGCTCACGCTTCCCGCAACGCTCTCGCTTCGTGCGGCGTCGGGCAAGGTGCTGAAAGAGTTCACGAATTCGCTTCTCTGCACGCACTTTGGTTTGTCGGGACCATGTGCGCTCGACATCAGTCGCTACTGGCGTGCCGCGGTCATCGAGGATTCCGGTGCAGGTCTCTTCGCGAACTTCATCGCGGGCGAGCGCGAGGACACGCTCGATGCGAAGCTCCTCGCAAGCCGCGCGGCCAACGCCCCTGCGTTCCTCCGCGAGTTTGTCCCCGAACGTCTCGCGCGCGCGTTGTGCGAGATCGCCGCGATCGACCCTGCGACGAGTCTGCGCCAACTCACGCGCGACCAACGCAAGGCGCTCGCGCGCGCCGCGTGTGGGCTGCCGCTTTCCGTCGAAGGCGACCGCGGGTTCACCTACGCCGAAGTCACGATGGGCGGCGTGCCGCTCTCCGAAGTGAAGCTCGACACGATGGAATCGCGCGTGTGCCCCGGCCTCCACCTCGCAGGCGAGATCCTCGATGTCGACGGCCGCATCGGCGGCTTCAACTTCCAGTGGGCGTGGGCCACAGGCTTCCTCGCAGGCGGCGCGGCGGGCGATTCGGCCCAGATTCGTCTGAATCCATGAAGGCGAACTCGGTTGGCCTCTCTCAACGGGCGTCGGGAGAGACGCTGGACCGAGTGGACCGGCACCCGATTGAAGGCGGAATCGGCCGAGGCAGAATCAGCCGAGGCAGATTCAGTTAAGGCAGAGTCATCCATGGACACCGATCCAGCGCAGCACGATCCCTCCGACCGCCGACCTTCCGCGGATGATGCGGAGTGCGGCCCGTGGGATGCCGCCGCGGTCGCGCGATTTGAGCGCTTGCGCAGCGGCGACGCGGCGCCCGATGACTTCGACCCGCTCTCGGCATGCCTTGCCGCGGCCGGGAACCCCTCATGTCCGCTCGAGGCGATCGAGCGGGCGCAACCGCTCGCTGCCGAGACCGCGCATGACGCACTCCAACGCATGATGCGCGACGATTTCCGCAAGATGCTCGAGTCGATCGCGCTCCTCGTGATCGGCGTAGCGCTGACAGCGATCGGTGCGCTTCTCCACGACCGCTGGTGGGTCCTCCTCATGATGGGCGGCATGCTCGGCGCACTCGTTCTGGTGCGAGTCATCGTCAACGCCTTTCGCCGCCGCCTGATCAACCGACTCTGCGGCAAGGGACGCGCCGAAGATGCGCTCTTGCAGCTCGAGCGGCTCAACATGCTCGAGTCTGTCGTAGTCGCGGCCGCGTACGCCGCGCTCCTCGTCGGCGGCGGATTCATCGTCGCCGATCGCTGGATGGGCGGGAGCATCGGCATGGCGATCGGATTTGGACTCTTCATCTGGCTGCCCTTCCTCGGCAGGACGATCAACGCCATCCGTTCGGCGAGTCTCTCGGTGCACCGCCGCGCACCGATCGTCGGGAGTGGTCGATGAACGATGCCGACATCGACGCGCTCTGGCGCTCCTACGCCGGCAAGGTGCATGCGCTGGCGATGCAGATCACGCTCGACCGCGAGCTGGCCGACGACACCGTGCAGGAGACCTTCCTCGCGGCGTATCGCGCGCGGGCGACCTTTCGCGGCGACTCGCTGCCTTCCACCTGGCTCTATCGGATCGCGGTGCGCGTCGCGCGGCATCTCGCGGCGCGGAGTCGAGCCCAATCGAGGCCGGACGCAGGGGCGACCGAAGTGGAGTTGCTCGACGCATCGCGCCGAATGTCGCCTGCCGCAGACGCGGAGATCGCTGCGCGCGCGCTTGCGGCACTTGCGCATCTCCCTGACGAGCAGCGGCTCGCACTTGTTCTGCTGCGCGTCCGCGACCTCCCGGGCGAAAGCGTCGCGGAAATCCTCGGGGTGCCGATCGGGACGGTCTATTCGCGCGCGAGTCTCGCCGCGAAGCGGTTGCGGGACCTGCTTGGAGAGGCGACGCTCAACGCGGGCGGAGACGCCGCATCCGGATCGCGCCAAGTACACTTGCCCACTCGGGGCGGTAGCTCAGCGGTCTAGAGCCGTCGACTCATAATCGATAAGACGCTGGTTCGAATCCAGCCCGCCCTACTTCAAGAGGCGCGCGCGAAACTGGCGCGCCCGACGGTTAAGAGTGAACGCCCTGGCCTTGCGGCCGGGGCGTTCGCGTTTTGCGGCGTGCGTACGGCGTTTTGCGACAAGGGGTTGCGTGCGCGGAGGTCTCGCGTGGTGGGCCAGCGGAATG
>JAIYCA010000324.1 GCA_027488265.1 Planctomycetaceae bacterium | reverse complement strand
TCGCGTGCAGTTGAAGATGGCGACGCCGCGAATTCGTCGGGCGGCGCGAAGGACGCTGCGGTGCTCCTCAACGAAGCGGTCGCAACGCTTGCGGCACGCCGAGATTTGGGCGCGATTCGCGATCTCGTTGGTCGCTATGGCGAAGGAATCTTGGGTGCGGACGCTGCGGGATTTGTGCCGCGCTATGTGCGCGCGGTTCGGCTCTACGACGACGCGCAGTCTGCAATCGCGCAGGCTGGTGAAGATGAAGACAAACTGAAGAGTGCGGAAGTTCGCGGTCCTTCGCAAGAAGCTGCCGATGCGCTTGGTGCGGCACTCGAAGCTGCAGATATCAAGCAGTACGAGGACGCTGCGCAGAGTTGCCGCTTGATGCGCGCGTGGAGTTTGCGCGGTGCGGGCCGCTATGCAGATGGCGCGAAGGCTTTCGACGAAGTTGCTGCGGCAAGCCTCGGCGAACGCGCTGAAGACGCCGCGCGTGCAGCAATTGCGTGCATCGACGATCAACATCGACAAACGACCGATGTCGCATCGCGCGACGCGGCGGAGAAAGAGTTGATCTCGCGGATCGACGCGTATCTCTCGCGTTTTCCGGCAAGTGATGCAGTACCGAGCCTTCTGGTCCGCAAGATTGCGCTTGTTGCTGATCCGGCGTCAGGCGACATCGAACGCTTGCTTCAAGTTCGGCCGGATACCAAAGAGTGGCTGCCTTCGCGCCGACAAGCGCTCTCTGCGCTCTATCGCGCATTCCGCGCAGGCAAAGAGCCGCGCGAAGAGACGGGCAAGCGATATCTCCAGATCCTCGGTGAACTTCCCGCAGATCCAAAAACGCAACTTCCTGCGTCAAGCCCTGCAATTGCGCGACAGGCGCTTGAAGTGGTGCTCGCGAATGAAGTTCGCGATCTCAAGACGGCGATGTCGCTCATCGCGGCGCTTGAAGCAGCTGGTGCCGCGGGTGAGTTTGATTTGCGCGCAGCCGACGAGGAGATCGCGTACCGCAAACTTCAACTTGCGATCTTGAGCGAGCGTTGGGCCGATGTCGAAGCCGCGCTCGCGCCGTTCGAGAAGCCTGAAGCGACCGAACTCTGGGCGGATGCTGCGTTGCGTTTGGCGATCCGCGGCGCTGAAGGAAAGCGTCGCAGTACACCGAGCGATTCACCAGCGCGCGCGGGTTATGTCGCGACGATCGTGCGCGCGGGCGACGCGATTCTGTTGCGTGCGGGTGGTCCTGCGGTTGCGCTCGCCGACACCACGAAAGACTCGCAGGCATACGCACAACTTGCACGCGTCGCACTCGACGCGCGTGTTGAGCTCGTCAAGAGTTCAGCTGACGCAGATAGCGCCAAGGCTGGCCTTCCGATTGCCGAGGCGTTGCTTGCGAAAACCCCGCGCGATGCCACGATTTTGCGCGCGGCAGCGGGGCTCGCCGAAGCCGCTGGAAACTACGAAGACGCGGCGAATCATCTGCGCGCGCTCGTTGGTGGACTTCCTGCGCGCACGAATCCGTGGTTCGAAGCGAAGGTCGATCAAATGCGTGTGCTCGCGAAACTCGATCCAGTGCGCGCACGCACGGTGATCGATCAATACCGCACGCTCTATCCCGACCTCGGCCCTGAGCCATGGCGCACGCGCATTGCGGAAATCGATGCGACGGTGCCGAAATCAAGCGGTGGTTCACGCACGACGGCACCAGACGCAACCGATGCCCCACAAAGTGATGCGGATGACAGTGCGAGCGGCGCAGGCAGCGCAGGCACTGCCAAAGGAGTGACGCCATGAGTACTCCTCAAGATCGATCGAGAGAAGTGCCTTCCACAACGAAGCGGTTTCTCGGTGTCGACGCTAGCTCTGATGATCGCGTGCTTCTTGCACTTCCCGCGGGTGACTTGAAGAGCGGTCAGATCGAAGCCGCGCTTGAGAAGCGCCTCGATGAAATCGCGCGCCATCCGCTCTCGGGAAGCGCGGAAGCAAAGCGACTTGCGCAACAGTTGGAGTCGGCAGCGGATCGATTGCAAGCCGAAATCGCACTGGTTGCGAAGGGGCCGTTGCATCCCGCAGCAGCGCGGCGTGCGGCGAAGAAATTGCAGTCTGCGGGTATCGGTGCATCGAATGCTGGAGGTACGCCGTCCGCGCCGAAGCCAGTGCAAAAGCCCGGCGTTCTCGCACCGGATGCTGCGAAGCGCCCAGGCGTTGGACTCAGCGCCGACGATCTCACCGATTTCGATCGGCTCGCACTCGCGCTGCTCGTTGTTTCGGGCGGTTGGAACGCAAAGAGTGCGAAGCGCCTCGCGACCGTTGCTGGTGAATACGGCGTTTCGGTCGAAGATCTTGATCGCGTTGTGCAAGGGCTCACCACGTTCCTTTCCGAAGGCGAGGGCTTGCGCGGTGCGATGGGCGAAGTTGGATCGCAAGCGCGTTCTGCATGGATGCAAACGCCTGCGCAGACATCACGTACCGATGCGGCCGAAGGTGCAGTTGAACGCGTCCTCTCGCGTCTCAATGATGTCATTCGCGACGAAGTCACGAGCGGCTCGCAAGCCTCGCAGATTCGTCTTGCCGTCATCTTCGGTGGCATGGCACTCTCGTGGATCGGCGTGCTCGCGTGGCTCTTCTTCACGCCGGAGAAAGCCCCTGATTCTGCGGGCACGAGTGCCACAAACAACGCAACGACCGCGAGTGCGAGCAATCGTTCGAGTTCACCGTCGGTTGACACGAGCGGACTCGATGTCACGACCGGCGCCAATGGCGAATCGATCGCGCCAGTCGCGGCGCTCGCGGCACCAGCGAAGTATCCGCGTGCACCTGGATTTGTCCCGTCGAAAGCACCGAAGTCGGTGATCGAGGCGGCGAGTAGTGGCGCGCAGTGGATCGGTGACCTCGAAGACGCGTCGCGTCAGATTCGTGTTGCAAAGGGCAAGCTGAATGAGGCGCCTGCAACGCGGATTGCCTCGGCGCTTTCGCTCGCTGCGGACGCGTGGCCATCGGCCACCGGCTATCGCACGGATGTCGTTCGCGCCGCTGCGCAATGTGCTCGCGAAACGCGCGGTACCGACTCGTTGCGGCGCTTGATGCAACTCGTTCCCGGTTCGATCGCCGATGCCAATCGCGCTGGACTTGCGCCGTGGCAGCGCATTTGGCGCACGTCTTTCGGCGCGGGCGTACTCGGCGCGATCGCGCTTGACGCAGCGCAGCCACCTGAGGTTGCTGCGGCAGCCCGCGAAGAAATGCGCGTGCGCGCGATTGCGATTCCGCGTGGCGACGTCACCGATGCGTTCGGTGCAAGCGCCACGGGCGAACT
>JAIYCA010000004.1 GCA_027488265.1 Planctomycetaceae bacterium | reverse complement strand
CGGTGCTGAATTGGTCTGCCACAGGCGGACCCGACGGCGGCGCCTACGTCACGAGCATCTTCAATCTGAGTTCGACCACCGTTGGCGGTTTCCCGCCGACGGTCATTCGCGCGCAGCAGTCGTACGGATCGTCTGGTGGCGCGTACGTGGGCAATTGGATCGCCGCTGGTGTGACGGGGGTTTCCTTCTCGTTCCGCCACAATCTTGCAGAGTCGGTCACGGTCACAGGCCGTTTTGCGACGCCCGTGAACACGCCAGGCGCATCGACGATTTCGTCGGTCGCAGTCCTGCCGAATACGTGGACCACGATTTCCTTCGACCTTCGCGAGGGAAGCAGCGACATCATTTCGCTCGGCGGCGGAACGTACGCGGCGATCTTCTCGAACATCGGCAACATGCAGTTTGGGTTCACGGTTCCTGCGGCGCTCGCGGGGCAGAACATCGACGGCAGTTTCGACCTCACGAACTTCGCGATCGTTCCGGCGCCCGGTGCGCTTGCGTTGCTTGGTTTGGCGGGGCTCGCGGGGAACAGCCGTCGTCGCCGCTGACGTTGCTGCGAGTCTCTCACGTCGTCGCGAGTCGGCCCTAGGTGCCGCTCGCGTATCTTGCGCTTCCGATGAAGCCCAGCCCGAAGCCCAGCCTGACGCCCGGTCGTCCTACGCCACCAACGCCAGCCGAACTTGAACGCCTCATCAAAGCAGGCGACATGGATGGCGCCGTGCGCGTTGCCGATGCGCTCATTGCGCAGAGTCGGCGTTCACTTCCCGGTTGGATTGGGCGCGGTTATGCGCATCTCAACCTCGGGCGGCTTGTGGACGCGGATCGAGATCTGGCGATGGCGCTCGAACTCGCGCCGCTCGACCCGCAGGCGAATCTCTGGCGCGCGCTGGTCGAGCAACGGCTTGGGCGTATCGACGATGCCATCGCGCGACTGACGCGCTTGGTCGAGAGTCGCGCACCGCAGGCCGGTGAGGCCGCAGTGGCGCTCGCTGAGGTCTATTGGTTTGCGCATCGCCGCGATGAACTCGCAACGTTCCTTGCGAAACCGACCGCCGCGGATTCCGATCCACGGCTCGCACTCGCGCGACTTCGAATTCGAAGTTTGCAGGACGTCGAGGGTGCGTTTCCAGAGTTTGTCGCGCTTGCAACTTCCTCACGCAGTCACGTCCTTCGCCGAGTGGCTGGATTCGACGCCGTCGGGATTCTCGATCGCATGGGGCGTTACCAAGAAGCGTTCGATCTTGCGACGCGGCTTCACGCCGAACTTACGCCGCGATTCGATCTTGAGGGTCTGCTCATCGAAACACGTGCGCAGACGGAGCTGGTGGCGAAAGCGACGAATTGGATCACTCCGCGCGTGGAGCGCGTCGAGAACACGGCGCTTGTCGTCGGGCTTCCACGCTCAGGCACGACGCTTCTCGAGCAGATGCTCGACAGACATTCGGAAGTTGCGGGTATCGGCGAGTACGAAGGAATCGATCGGATCGTCGGTGATCTCGTTTCGGTCGGTGCATGGCCGCGAAGAGTGAGCGTGCTCGCACGCGAAGCGGCGAGCAAGATTCAATCGCGATACATCGACGGTGCTCGCGCAGTTGCGCGAACCAACGCGCGCGTGACATTCGACAAGACATTGCGTGCGTGGCACGCGCTTCCGGCGGTCGCGGCGATTTTGCCAGGCGCGACCTGCCTCTCCGTCGCGCGCGATCCACGCGATGCAGCGATCAGTACGTTTCTCTCGTACTTTCATCCGATCACGGATGGATGGACCGCCAGCCTCACGTCGATTCGGCGCGTCCACGAGGCCGAGCGAGCACTTGTGCCGCGCGCGCTTGAAGTGCTTTCGATTCCGCATGAGCGGCTTGTCTACGAGCGGTTCATCGACGACCCGCGCGGGAACATGGAGCGTGTGCTCGCACGGCTCGGGCTTCCGCTCGAGGAGGCCGTGCTGCAGCCCGAAGCGAATCGCCGCGCGGTGTTCACGCTGAGCCATGAACAAGTGCGCCGCCCGATTCATCGTGGCTCGATTGGGCGATGGAAGAACTACGCGTTTGCCTTTGACGCATCGTGGGATGCGCTTGCGGCAGCACATGAAACTGAAATCGCGCGAGGCTGAGCCCGCGGCGAGGTTTCGTACGCGCCGTCGATGAAGCATGTGCGCGCGGCGAAGACGACAAGAAGGACCGCAAAAGGACAGGGAGGCCCGCGAAGGCCTCCCTGTTTTCTGATTGCCAAAATGTGTGGACAGGTGTGTGAACAGCGTGATTCCGCGAACTCGTCAGTTCACCGTGACCTGTGCCCAACTCGACCACGCCGATGCGCCGCTCGCGTTGACAGAGCGCACGGAGTAGCGCCAGCGTCCAGCGCCTGGGACGTTCGTGAATTGCGTCACGTTCGCGCCCACGGTTCCAACAGTGACCGCGGTGTTCCACGTGCTCCCAATGCGCTGTTGGCGACGGATTTCGAACGTTGTTTCATTCGACGAGTTATCCGTCCAGCGCACGGTGATCGTGCCCGAAGCATTCGTTGCGGTGATACCCGACGGTGCGGTCGGCGGCGTCGACGCGCTCGTCACCGTAACAGTGACCGTCGACGACGACGAGAGGCTTCCGCTGTCGACCGCGCTCGCGGTGATCGTGTGGGTGCCGAGGACAAGATCTGAGCGCGTGAACGTACCGCCGGTACCGAGTGCGCCTTGGAGATTTGAGGTCCACGTCATCGACGCGGTGAGCGAACCATCCTGCGTGTCGTTCGCCGAGCCGGTGAACGTGATCGTTGCGCCCGAGACGAACGACGCGCCGCTACCCGGCGAGGTGATGGCGACGGTTGGCGCCGTGTTCGCGCCTCCGCCTCCGCCGCCGCCGAGCGCCGCCGCGACGTCGAGCACGCCGCCCGTCACGCAGCGACCAGAGAGCGACGCAACCGGACGTGCGGTCGACATGATGCGGTTCTTGACCTGCGTGTAGGTGTACGTCGGGTTGGCCGCGTAGATCAGCGCTGCAGCGCCTGCGACGTGCGGTCCGGCCATCGACGTGCCGTTGAGATACGAGTAGCCACTCGTGCCGTAGGTCGAGAGGATGTTGACGCCGGGCGCGCCGATATCGACGGTTGTCGCGCCGTAGTTCGAGAACGACGCGCGGCCATCGTTGTTGTCGGTGGCTGCGACGTTGATGATGTTGTCGAGGTTGTACGCGCCGGGGTACGAAGGCGACGTGTCGCTGTTCAGGCCGCTGTTGCCTGCGGACGCGACGAAGACGTGACCGTTGGGTTTGCTCGCGTTGATCGCGTCATAGAGTGCTTGCGAGAATCCGCCGCCGCCCCACGAGTTGTTCGAAACCTTGACACGCTTCTGGTTCATGTACTGCACCGAAAGCACCGCGTCCGACGTGAGGCCGCCGTTCGGTCCGATGAATCGAAGTGCCATCAACTTGCAGCGCCATGCGACGCCCGCCACGCCGATGCCGTTGTTGCCGACCGCACCCACGGTGCCCGCCGTGTGCGTTCCGTGCGCGGTGTTCGATGGGTTGCTGTCGCGCTGGTAGAAGTCGTAACCGAACGTGTCATCGATGTAGCCGTTTGCGTCGTCGTCGATGCCGTTTCCAGCGATTTCGCCGGGGTTCGACCACATGTTTGCCGCGAGATCGGGGTGCGTGTTGTTCGTGCCGTCGTCGATGATCGCGACGACAAAGTTGGCATCACCCGTGAAGGTGTCCCACGCTTGATACGCGCGGCAATCGGCGCCCGAGGCACCTGGATCACCGTTCACGGTCTGGCCGATGTTGCGCATACCCCAGAGGTTGCCGAAGTTCGGATCGTTTGGAATCGCCGTCGTGCGCATGACCCAGTTCGGCTCGGCGTATGCGACCGCCTTCGACGCGAGGAGCTTCGCGATCGCGACTTCGACCGACTCATCGATCTCCACGAGGCAGAGCCCGGGGACAACGTCGTAGGTCTCGCGAACTTCGCCACCAACCGTGCGCAGCGCGGCATCGCGCGCGCCCTCATCGGAGAGAGGCTTGAAGCGCACGAGCACCGACGTTGGGTCGTAGAGCAACTTGGGATTCGCTTCGAGCAATTGCTTCGAAAGCGGCAGTTCTTCGATCGACTGCTGCGCGTTCGCATCCATCGCGATGCTCGAAGCGCCGAGGCAAGCGGCGAGTACGGCCGTCGCCGAACTGAACTTCGAAAGCAGGGTGGGGAGGAAACGATTCGTGCTGGCAAAGACGTTTCGGATCATGCTGTGCTGACCTCCGGATAGACGCCGGCGGGCGACTCCACGTGGAGCGCACCGTCACGCAGAGCGCGACGCTATCACTCGATGCGAAGACTTCAAGTAGGAAGTGTGAAGAAGCCAAGTGATCACAGGATGAGCCACATGGTTGGATAGGTCGGAATGAGAGGCTTTTTTTGAATAGGTTGGCGCCGTCGTGACGAGCAAAGACGAAGTTCCCGTAGCGATCGGCCGATACGAGAATCTCCTGCGCACGCTGCGCGGCATGCCACGCGGATCTTCTCGTGAAAGTCCTCCTCCTCGCACACTACTTTCCTCCCGATGGAGGTCCCGGCGCACAGCGTCCTGCGTCGTTCGCGCGATACTTGCCGCAGCTTGGTTGTGAGGTCGTCGTCGTCACTCGCGCGCTGACGCGTGAGCGTGATCGCAACGCGGTCTACGACCCGCACGACGCGTCGCTTCTTGCGTGGCTGGGTGACGTGCGCGTCGAGCGCGCGACGTGCGACGGTGCACCCACGCTCGCGGCGTGGACCGCAGCGCTCACCGCTCGCGCTGTGGAGGTTGCGCAAGCGTGGCGCCCCGATGTGGTGCTTGCGACCTTGAGCCCATTTGAACTCGCGGAAGGGGCGTTTGCGGTACGCGACCACTGCGGAGCGAAGGCCGTAATCGACCTTCGCGATCCATGGGCACTCGACGGCTGGTTCGTCTCGCGTCACTGGCTCGAGCATCGTCAGGCCGTTACGAAGATGGCCGCTGCGCTCGCTTCGGCGGATGGCGTCGTTGCGAATGTTCCGGGCGCACGCGTGGCCTTTGAATCGCTCGAGCCGCGCAAGGGCCGCGTGCCGTATGGCGTCGTGACCAACGGTTGGGAAGAGAGCGATTTCGCGGAGTTGACGAGTGTTCCGCGCGGCGCGACGTGGCGACTACGCGTTGCCGGGAATTTTCTCTCGACGAATTTCCAACGCTTTTCCGCGGCGAAACGCGCGTGGCGACTGCTCCGCGTTGCTGGTGAACGGATCGACGGTCGCGGTCGCTCGCCGTATTTCTTACTCGGCGCACTCGCCTCGCTTCGCGAAGATGAACATCCCGCTGGACGCGACGCGATCGTTGAAATCGCAGGAAACGTCGATCCGATTACGCGCCGCGTCATCGAAGACTCGGGCTTCGCCGATCGCGTGCAGATGCCGGGATTTCTGCCGCACGACGCATGTGTGCGGTTTACGGCCGGCGCGGATGCACTTGTCCTTCCGATGCACGGATTGCCGCGCGGAGCTCGTGCACGCATGGTGCCGGGGAAGTTCTACGAGTATCTCGCGGCGGGCCGCCCGATCCTCGGGCTTGTACCGGAGGGCGATGCGCGTGATTGGTTGCGCGAGGACGCCCGTTCGCGTGTTGCCGACCCGTGCTCCGCCGCCGCGATTCGCGAAGCGCTTGTTTCGATGCACGACGCGTGGCGACGCGACGAGTCGGTGTCGACTCAACGCATCGCACTCGCGAAGCGATTCACGCGCCGCGAGCAAGCGAAAGAACTCGAGTCGTATCTCCGCACGGTGTGCGGATCACGCGCGAACGTCAGCGGGTGAGGAGTCCGAGGAATTCCTTCGCCCAATCACCAGCAGCGCGACGCGCAGTGCCGGTTTCGCTCAGCTTTTCTTCGCTGAAACGCGAGGTATCCGACGTCTGCATGAATGCAGCGACGACTGGGCCGCCATCACCGTCGGTCGCGTAGATCTCGCACGACGCGTAGCCGTAGCCGCGCTTCATGATTTGCGATTGCGGCGCCACGTTGAGCAGCGGCTTGTTTGGCTTGATCGCCGTAATCGCGGTGCGCACGACGAGCGTGCGTCCACCCGAACCCGTGCCGAATGGCTTCGCGAAATCGTTGCGGAGTGCTTCTTCGAGCGCTTCGCGGCAGATGCGGAGTTGATCGGCATCAAGATTGCCGTACTCGTCCGGCTCGGGCATCGCGACAGGCGCGATCACCACTTGCGAGTACTGCGAGCGATCAAACGTGCTTGCGCGCCACGATTGCGTGAGGTCGTCGGATTCGGTGAGGCGCACATTCGATGGAATAAATCCGGTGCGCGCGCGAGCGCTTGTTCCGCAGGCGGTGAGGCTCAGCCCCGTTGCGCAGGCGAGCGCGCAAGTGAGGGCAGAAAGGGCAAGACGAGACGAGAAAGAGGTCGAGCGAAGCATCGTTGCAGCATACTGCGGACGGAGCGGCGTTTCAGCGTCGGCGCGACGCTCTCGCGCAATCACCGGTTCGGCGTCGCACGATCGGGTGACCGTCCGAAAAGCGTCGTGTAGATCGCGCGGTAGATCGCTGTGTTGTCGATCGAGCCTCGGAGGAGCGCGCTGTTGGGTCCAGCCGCGCGCACGATCACCGGGTCGCCGCCATCTTCAAACGATGCCCACGCGACTGCGAACGGTAAAACGCGGCCCGTGCTATCGGGTTTCGCGAGGAACGGCACGGTGTTGCGTCCGTCTACGCCATCGAGTGGCGCGGGATCGTTCGGAAGCGTGGTCGGCAGCGGTTTGCCCGCGACAATCACGCCTTCTTTTTCCGGCATTGCCACAAGTTGCGCGCCGGAGGCGCTCGAGTCGGCGGCGACGAGCACGAGCGTGTTGGGTGCGTTCACGCGGAATTGCTCCGCGACCGCGATCGCTTCGTCTGCGCGACGCATTGCTTCGATCAAACCAGCGGCGTTGTGGCAATTTGAGAAGTTGTCGCTGCCTTCTTCCTCTACCGCGAGGAAGAAGCCGTTTGGTTGACGAGCGAGAATGCGCAGTGCCGCGCGTTCCATTTCGGCGACGGTCGGAGCATTCGGCGCGTAGATCGGCGACTTCGCGGCGCGCAACGTTTCTTCGTTGCGATCGTCGTAGGTATTGACTGCGGCGAAAAGGCCGAGGAGATGCGTTGTTTCCGCGGGAACTGCCGCGAGTTCTTCTCGCGTGAAAACAACGGTGTAGCCCGCGGTGCGCGCTTCTTCGATGAGATTGCGACCATCTTCGCGCAGTCCTGCACCGTGGCGACCAGTCACGCCCTTCGGAAGAAAATACGCTTCGCCGCCGCCGAGAATGACGTTTGGTCGATCGATGAGAAGCTTTGCGCAGATACCTGTGTAGTCCGTGCGCTTTGGCGAACTCGCGAGAAACACGGCGGTTCCTGGCTCCGCGATGTGACCTGAATTGACGATACCCACGGCGAGGCCTGCGCGCATCGCTTCACGCATCACGCTGATACGTTCGCCGCCGGCGCTGACAGGAATCTCGGCGCCGTCCATACCGAAACTGTCTTGCGGGACTTTGACGCCATAGGCGTGTACGGTCGCGCCAGAATGGCTCGATGGGGCGAGGCTGTCGCGCATGTGCGGGCGGTAAATGCCAATCTCGGGCAAGCGATCCCACGCGAGCTCGCCGTCGGGCCCGACGTGTGCCACGCGCGCAAGGCCCCAGTGCGCAAGTCCTGTGCCGTCTGGGTGGATGAAGATCACGGAACCACGTGATGGGCCACGCCTTGCGCCATCTGTGGGCGCGGCGTCTTGGCGGCCAAGCGTGGGCGAGGTGCAAGCGAGAAACACCAACGCGGAAAAGAGATGAAGCAGCGTGTTCATGATCACTCGATGGAAAGGCCGAGCATTGAATCGCAAGACGCTCGCTTCAACACGCCAGTCTTTTGAAGTTCCGATGAATTCCGCATGCCGACATCTCGGGCCGATCAACGTTGGTCTGCCGGCGTGGATCAATCACCACGCGGGATCAGACGAAGTCGGTCGTTCGATGTGAACGCGCCTTCGCCGAACTCTGGCGTGAGTTCGATGCGGCCGTCGAGTGTTGCGGTGCGCGCGGTCCACGAAGGCGGATGGATCGCCGAGCCGAACGCAATGACAAGGAGCGCGACGGCGACGAGCGGCGCCAGAATCGCGAAGGCGAGACGCCCGATACACGCCGTGCCAAACGGCAGTATGCGCAGAAATCCGGCCAAGATCGCATCGATTCCAAGCGCAGCCAGTGCAGCAAGAATCGGCGCGATCGACGCTGCATGACGCGCGTAACCGTAGAAGGCCGCGACGATGATGATGCGATAGAGAAGGGCGAGCAGGGGGAGCCATCCGCCGCGACGGAAACCGGCGACGATCGTGCCAAGCGTGATCGCGCACAACACAACCGAACTCCAGATCGGCGCGCTCCAGCGTGCAGGAACCGCGAGATCGACGGGTTGTCGAATGAGTTCGTCGCTCGCGCTGTACGGCCAATTCGATGCGAAAATGCCGAGCGTTGCGCCATCGGTGAAGCGCAGCAACTTCTCCGCAATGAGGGTACGCGTACGCGCCGGATCTTCGGTGAGATGTTGCCAGCCGATCGCGTAACCTTGTTCGACCATTTGCGCATGACTTGGCCGCGCGAATGAGAAGGGCGGGTTCTGGTCGTAGCGGTCGGTGAGTGGCTCACGGGAAAATCCGCCGTCCGATCGCGGGTCATTTGCGAGCGCGAAATCGAGTCCACCTTTGAAACTTACGATCGACCACGCGGGAAGCGCCGAGGGCGTGAAACCCCACGTCTCATCGAAGTATCGCTTCACTGCCACCGCATCGACTTCCTGCAACTGATTGCGTCGCACGAACGTGTTGAGCGTTGCGAAGTTTCCGGTGCGCACGAATGCGGGAAGCGACTCGTACTCTGCAATCGCGTCGTCGCGCCACTCGGGCCACATCGAGTCGTAGGGAATGGGCGCGCACTCGCTGTTGTAGCGAACAACAGCGGCATGTGAGCGAAGCGTCCACGGAAGCAAGACCACGACGCCCGCGGCGATGATCCACGCGGATTGCCGCACGATGTGCGACCACGCTTGTGGCTGTGATTGCGGGTTGGTCGGAGATCGACGCGCCGCGACAAGCATGCCAACCGCGGCGAACGCGACGAAAAGCGCGTGTTCTGCCCGCAAAAGGAGCGCAAGTGCATGCAACCCACCGAGTATGGCAGACATCGTGATCGTCGCGCGTTCACACCAGCGCAACGTCGCGCCGACAATCAAGATGAGGAGCAGGGCGTAGGGCGTTTCGTTGTTGAGGCTCGTCGCTGCGACTCCGACGGCAAAGGAGAGCGCGAGCAACATCGCGGCGATCAGGCCGGCACGACGCGTGAAGAAACGCGCGAGGACGAGATAGGTCGCCGCTGCGGTCGCGGCCGACATCGCGCACCAAAGGGCTTTTGCGGCAGTGAAGGGCGCGGTACTTGCGCCGATCCACGCGAGGAGAAACGCAACGCCCGGCGTGCGAAAGGGGAGGTTTTCTTCGAAGGGTTCGCCGGCGACGATCTGCTGCGCCCACGTCGCCCAAACGGGCGCATCGCCTTCATAGAGCATCGAGTGCGGCCAAGATGCATCGGGTGTGTTCGCGAGGAGCGCCAATCGCAGCGCCAAAACAACGAAGAAAATCACGCTCGCAACCAGAACATCGCGAAAGCCGAGACGGCCTTGCTCGCGCGGCGTGGACGCTCCGCGATTCGGCTCTCTGGTCGACGAGACAGTTTCGCTCATACGTCCATCGTACGGCCGCGCGCGTTCTCTAGAACGCCTGCGCGTTACACTCGCGCGCATGCCGGTCTCACGCGAACTCCGCATGATGTTCGTCCATATTCCGAAGTGCGGCGGTTCCAGTATCGAGCGCGCGTTCGGCATGCACGGCGACTATCGCGTCGAGGATCGCGAGCATCTGTACGGGCGCGCCATGAGCGAAGACCTCCGCTCGATCGCTGGTTCAACGAACTATTTGCAGCATCTCGATGTCGTGCGCCTGCGCCGCGCGCTCGTCGTCAGTGGGATCTCGCAATCGGATCTCGCCCGCTTTCGGACCTTTGCCTTCGTACGGAATCCGTTCGATCGCCTCGTTTCGGCATGGGCCGGCGGCGATCCTGATCTTCGCGCTTGTGCGCTCGAAGCAGGTATCGACCTGCGCGGGCTTTCTTTCGGCCGATTCGTTGACGCGACGATCTCACTCGACCATCCTCACGTTGCGCCGCAGACACCGTTCATTTGTGCGCCTGATGGCGCGCTGCGCGTGGACTTCGTTGGCCGCTTCGAGCGGCTCGCGGACGATTTTGGCCGACTCTGCGACCAGTTTGGTCTCGCGCTTGCGGCGCGACCGAAGCTCCCGCACGCGCATCGGTCGCATCATCCGCGATATCAGGAGTTGTTCGATGTTCGGTCGCGTACGCTCGCCATGCGGCGCTACCGCGAGGACCTTGCTGTCCTCGGTTATGACTACTAATGCGTCCGAATCGCGTGTTTTTAGTCTCAAAGCGCGGTTCACTTTGCCGCGCGCAGAATCAGGTTGGGGCAAAGTCTCCATGAGTCACTGCTTGTGACCGACGTTGAACACACCGAAGATTCCAACTCGCGTCGCCAAACACATCGGGGGCGGCCATGGGGGAAAAATGTCCATCGCAAATCCATCTACTCTCGAAGCACTTTGTGCACCGCACGTCGTCGATGCGCCGTGTCCTATTCAACGTGCCTTGGCAGAGCAGATCGCATTCGCGGCGACTCCGATCTCCATGGTTGACACCCAAATGCGCTACATCGCCGCGAGTCCAGCGTGGTGCGCGGAGTACAAACTCGATGTGGCATCAATCCTTGGGAAAAGTCATTATGAGGTTTTCCCCGAGATTCCCGAGCGGTGGCGCGAACTCCATCGACGCTCGCTTGCCGGCGAGCCGCTCTCTTCTGATCTCGATCTCTTCGCCCGCGTACGTGGCGCGGTGCAATGGCTTCGTTGGTCGACGCGGCCATGGCGCACGTTGACCGGCGAAATCGGCGGCATGGTGATGGTTGTGAACGGTGTGAACGAGATCCATCGACTCCGTGCAGCCGCCGATGAAGCGCACGAAGAGTTTGAAGTGCTCTTCGAGAATCAAGCGCTTGGTGTGGTCCTCGCTGAGTGGAGTGGTCAGATTCTCCGAGCGAACATGACGTTCGCCGCGCTTGCTGGCCGGGATCCTGCAGAGATCACGGGTCTTGAGATTGAGCCCTTCTTTCAACGCGCGCCAGAGCACACGAAAGGGGAGCGTGAACCTTTGACGGCGCTGCTTCGTCCGTTACGCGAAGGTAGGGTGACCACGGTCGCGGAGCGACTTGTTCTCCGTGCGGTCAGCGGACGAACCACGTGGGTGCACTGCACTGCAACGCGCGTTCGCGGATCGAATGGTTCAGCGCCGCGCATCGCCCTCTTTGTGCACGACGAGAGTGCGCGCATTGAACTTGAACAGCGCATGCGCGTTGCCGACCGACTCGCATCGATCGGAATGCTCGGTGCGGGACTCGGGCATGATCTCCAGAACGTGTTGCTGCCGATTCAAGCGCATCTCAACGCGCTCGCCGCGCTTCGCAACGATTTCGCCACGGACACTGCGCGTGAGCGTTACGAAAAACATGCCGATGCGATGCGAAGTTGTGTGGCGTATCTACGGCAACTCGCGGATGGGATGCACTTTCTCTCGCGAGAAGCCTCGTCGAGTTCGGGAGCTTCCGCCTCCGCGGAGATCACGGAATTGCGCTCTTGGTGGAACACGGTAGAGCCACTCCTTTCTGCGGCGTTGCCGCGCGAGATTCGATTTGAAGAGATGTTCAAATCTCGGTGTGGCGAAGTTCAAATCGATCCAAGTGTGCTCACGCAACTCGTCTTGAATCTGGTCGTGAACGCGCGCGACGCCGTCGTGCAGCGGCACGGAACGCGCGGTCATGGAGGCGAGATTCGGGTTGAGTTTTGCCCCGCACGTCTTGAGAAACGTCGTGCAGTACGAATCGCGGTTTCGGACAACGGCATAGGCATGAGCGAAGAGACGCGAGCGCGCGCCTGCGAAGTCTTCTTCACCACGAAACCATCGGGCCGTGGAACTGGGCTTGGACTCGCCATGGTCGCGAAAGCAGTCGAAGAAGCTCGAGGAAAAATCGAGATCACATCCACGCTCGGCGTTGGAACGACGATTGAAATCGTGCTGCCCGCCGCGCGTGAAGCCATCGCCGCGCGGGAAGCCATCGCCGCGCGTGAAGCCATCGCCGCGCGTGAAGCCATCGCCGCGCGTGAAGCCATCGCCGCGCGGG
>JAIYCA010000167.1 GCA_027488265.1 Planctomycetaceae bacterium | reverse complement strand
GCAACAACGAAATTTGGTCGGTTGCGGTCGACGCCAACGGTCTCTTTGTCGCGGGCACGGTGCAGTTTGAAGTGTCGATGCCGGACTTCGATGTCGATGTCACCAATCCAGTTGCAGATATCGCATTCGATGCGAATTGCTGCATGTTTGCTTCGGAGCGCGGCATGTACGGCATCGACGATACGGCCGCACACACCGGTCGATTGATGAAGTTCTGTGGCGGAAAGCAAGGCTGGCAACTCGCGCCCGAGACGTTCGCAATCGGCACGGGTTTCGATCGCAACTCTGTCGGCGGTGTGGATATCGAAGGCGGCGCGAATGATCGCGTCTGGTCGATCGGCGATGCGATTCAAATCGACTGGAGCACTCCGAACAACATCTACGGCCTGATTGGCTTCCCGTCGGCTGGCGGTGATCGTGACAACTCGATTCTCATCGACTTCGACAATGTCTTCAGCGATCAACAGAAGACGCAACTCGGTTCGATTGATCTCTCGTGCGTCGACGCACAGACGAGCAGCTGTGAGTTCAAGACGAATGTGCTTGAGTGTGTGCCAACGGCGGATGGATTCTTCGCCTTCAACTGGGAAGTGGAGATCACGAACAACTCGTCGAGCGAAGCGAATCTCCTGATTCTCTCGCACCCTGCCTTTGCGCCGAACAACGTGGTCGTGCTCACGCCGCCGCTTCAGCCAGGTAACTCGATCGTCCTCAACATCCCGATCGAAGGCTTGGCGCAAGGTGAGACGATTTGCTTCAACGCCACGCTCGCTTCGAGCAGTGCGCAAGAGTGCTGCTCTGAAGAAATCTGCCTCGAAATGCCGGTCTGCGACTGCTTCCTCTTCGATGCGCAGGTCAGCGACAACCCTGGCGTCGGCTCGTTCAATCTCTCGCTCACGGTCTTCAACGTTGAGTCCTTCGTTGGCGAGTGGTTCACCTTTGCGGTGGCGCCGGGCTACGCAGCAACGGTTTCCCCGTCGCTCGTGAACATCCCGTCGCTCAATCCATGGACTGGTCTGGCGATCGCGCCGGTCACCGTGACGACATCACTCCCTGCAGGATCTCAAATCATCCTGATCGTCGGCATGCACTCGCAATCCTTCCACCCGTGCTGCTTCCGAGAGATTGTGATCACGGTGCCAGGTCAGTCGGGTAGCTCGACGCCGGGCGACGCGAATGCAGACGGCCGAATTGATGCGGCAGATCTCTCGCTCGTCCTCGGTGGTTGGGGTCAGGCTGGTGCTGGTGACATCAACGGCGACGGCACGACAGACGCACAGGACCTTTCGATGGTTCTCGCAAACTGGAGCTGAAAGAGCCCTTCGGGGCAAACGGCGGGACGAACGACGCGCACTGCGCGACGTCGCCGAGCTCTAGACTCCTCACGCGGCCCGCGGGTTTCTCCCGCGGGCCGTGTTGTTTTTCCCGATAGGATGAACCCATGCCACACGAGCACGCTGGGATGGCCGCTGATCTTCTTCCAGACGCGATCATCACGATCGGATTGGATAGCAATATTCAATACGCAAATCTCGCGGCCGAGCGGCTGTTCGGATTTGATCGTGGCAGCATGGTCGGTTGTTCACTCGTGGATGCGATCATTCCGCCCGAGATGGCCGCGCAACACGAGCGTGGCATGAAGCAGTACATGAAGTCGCGCACGGGGCCTGTGATTGGTCGGCGCATTGAAGTCGTTGCGCGCGATCGCGCTGGGCGCCGCTTTCCGATTGAACTCGCGATTTTCCCCGATCCTGCCACCGAAGGACGCATCATTCACGCGCAAATTCGTGAGGTCAGCGATCGTGTGGCGCGCGAGGCTGAGTTTCGCGCGGAACGCGAGCAGCTTGCGCAGTTTCTCGATGCGACAACCGAAGGTTGGTGGGATTGCGAGATTGGTGGAGCGACCCGCTATGCGGACCGATTGACTGCACTGCAGGTGGAGATGGGTCGCGAGGCAACATCTGTTGAGCCACCGTTGCTTCCTTGGATTGATCGTGATGATGCGCTGCGTGTTCGTGATGCATGGCAAGAGCATCTCGACGGCCGTACCGCACGCTATGAATGCACCTATCGCGTTCGCGCAGCGGATGGTGATACGCGATGGATGCGTGATCGCGGTCGTGCAGTACGGTTTGAACTTGGTCGACCGACGCGCATCGTCGGTACCACGTCTGATGTCACCGAACAGCAAGCAGCGGAAGAGGCGCTCGCGAATGTCAAGCGACTCGAACTCCTTGGGTTGCTCGCCGGAGGTTTTGCCCACGATCTCAATAATCTCTTGACCGCGATTGGTGGGCAGGCCGACATTGCTTCATCCGAGCCGAGCGTAGCGCCCGCGGTTCTTGAATCACTCGAAGCCATTCGTTTCGCGACGACAAAGGCGACGATGCTCACGTCGAACATGCTCGCGCTTGGTAAGCCGCGTGAGTCCACAGTGCGTCGTATTGCGCTGCGTCCCGCCATCGAAGACGCGATGCGTCTTGCTGCCATCGGACTGAATCGTGCGGTGCGACTGGTGGTCGATGCGAGTGCTGTTGATGGTTTCGAAGTTGAAATGGATCCGAGTGCGTTGCCGCAGATTTTGCTGAATCTCGCGGTCAATGCCCGGGACGCCATGCCCACAGGTGGCACGTTGCGCGTCGAGGCACTTCCACTCGAAGGACGCGCCGCAACGGTCGCGCCTCTCTCGGTACGCATCGTTGTTGAAGACACGGGATG
>JAIYCA010000048.1 GCA_027488265.1 Planctomycetaceae bacterium | reverse complement strand
GCGTGTTCGGCGACGCCGACCTCGCATGGCTCTGCGGGGATTGAAGTTCTCCCACAACGCACTTGACCTACGTCACCGTTCCCCTTCTCATCCTCGCATGTACGACTCGAAGTTGAACGGGACCGCTGAATACGGCACAACGCACGCGCCAAGCCTCGTGGCGACGCCGAACTCCCGAAGCGCCCGAATCAAAACGCGTACATGGATGGCGCGTGCCACGTCCTCTGTGGCCACCATCGCGTCCGCCGCGCTCATGGCGGCGACGCTTACCGCGTGCTCTCCAAGCCAAGCCCCACAAACGATGGAAGTCACCGCGGGCGGCCGCACCTTCACGTGTCGACTCGCGATCAATGAAGCTGCGCGCGACCAAGGGCTCGGTGGCGTCGCGAGCCTTGGCCCAAACGAGGGGATGATTTTCGCCTTCCCCGACTCCGAGCCGCATAACTTCTGGATGCGCCGCTGCATCATGGATCTCGATATCGCCTTCATCGATCCGCTCGGAATCGTGACGGCGGTCCACACGATGAAGGCCGAAGAATTGCAGCGTCCGGACGAGAGTGAGGCCGACTATTTCGCGCGACTGAAGAAGTACCCGTCGCTCGCGCCCGCGCAGTTTGTGCTTGAAGTTGCGCCGGGAACGCTTGAACCGCTCGGTGTCCGTCGCGGTTCTCGGATCGAATTCGACCGAGACCTCCTCAAGCGCCTCGCCGAGTGAGCCGATGACGCGCGTGCGGGGCGGGCGCACGAATGCGCGTCGGCGACGAGATCCAACCAGTCACGCGGTCCCATTGGTCACGAGGGTCCGATCGATGACGCGGATCTCATCGGCGGCAGAAGGTTCGTGTGGCTCAGGAGCCCCCTGATTGTCGCGCCATGCCTCTCCCTCGCACCACCGTTCGCATCACCGTTCTCAGCGTCGAGTCGGCGCATGCAGAAGCGCTTGAGTGGCGCGGGAAGCTTGAACGTGAACTCGGTGGCAGCGCGGTCTCCCATCTCGACATGACTCCGCTCCTCGGAGCAACGCTGCCGACGCAACTCGATGCCGAGGTTGTGGTGCTTCTCGCGGGCGAAGACCACGCGGTGGCAACTCGAGCGCTCGATCGCGCGCATCATGCGATCGAAGCCGCTGCGAACGACGCGCATTCGATCGCATCCGCACGAATCGTTGTGATTTCGGACATCCTTGCGATGGGATGCGCGTCCGGCCAAAGCCGCGTCGATCACGCGAGTTGCTTCAACACCGCGGATGCTCGTCAAAATCTCATTGCGTTTCTCCGCGGCGTGCTCGCATGCGCGTCTGGGCTCCGCGAGGCTCGTCGCGAGCTCGCGCTCCTCGGTCGCGTGGTGACCTCGATGCGCAGCGAACTCGAAGAGCGCAACGAAGAACTCCAACTCGCATCGATGGTGCAGAAGGACTTTCTCCCACTTCCGCTTCCGCCGCTCCACGGCGTGCGGGTGTCGAGTTTCTATCGCCCTCTCGCTGGAGTTTCGGGCGACGTCTATCACGTCGAGCAACTCGACGAAGATCGCATCTCCGTCTTTCTGGCTGATGCCGTTGGTCACGGTATTCCCGCCGCACTCCTTGGAATGGCGGTTTGTCGCTCGCTTGAAACGATCGACCGAACCCACGGCGCACCGCGGCTGCTCGGGCCGGCCGAAACAATGTCCCGTGCGAATCGCCGCTTGGTTGAAAGCCAGCGCGCGACGACGCGCTTCGCGACCGCTATTGCGGGTGTCCTTGATTGTCGTACGCGCCGACTGCGACTCGCAGTTGCCGGCCACCCCGCAGCGATTCTCCTTCGTCCGGGCGAACCACCACGACCGATCGAAGCCGACGGCGGAATCCTTGGGATTTTCCCCGATGAGCCGTACGAAGAGATCGAACTCGAACTCCGCACGAACGATCGTGTGCTCTTCTACTCCGACGGATTCGAACAAGCGTTCTCGGAGAACGGAGCACCACGCCACATCGAAGAATTCGCGAAACTCAGCGGCATCCTGAGCGCGGAACAACTCGTCGAAGAAGTCGTCGCGCGCGTCGATGCACAGTCAGGATCCCTCCACCAAGCAGATGACTTGACGCTCCTGTGCGTCGCGATCGAATCATCGGCTGAGATGCGCCTCGCGGCGTGAAGCGGTTGCCGCGCGTGGGCACGCAGCGAACTCACCGCGCCTCGCGCGCTTGCATCCACTCGAGTTGGCGTGCGACGAGTTTTGCGAGGTGATCGACTTCAATGTTGATCGTGTCGCCGATACGGCGTTCCGCGAGATTCGTGCGCGCGAGCGTTTCGGGAATGAGGCACACATCGATGATCGTGCCGTCGTTCGCGTGTGTGGCGCCATCGTCGACACGCGCAATCGTGAGCGAGACACCGTCGAGGGCGATCGAGCCTTTCTCCACGACGAAGCGCGCGAGCGACGCAGGCAATCGAACGCGCACACGCCACTCGCGCTCAGTTTCGATCGCGACCACCTCGCCGAGTGCGTCGACATGCCCCAAGACGACGTGTCCGCCGAGGAACGTCATCGGGGTTGCGGCGTGCTCGAGGTTGACCCCCGAACCAACGGCGAGTTTGCCGAGGCTCGTGACCCGAAGGGTTTGCGGGATCACATCGAACGCGAAGCGCCCGCCATCGATCGCCACGACGGTGAGACAGCACCCATTGACGGAAATCGACGCACCGAGATCGGGCTGGTGCGCCCAACCACTGGCATCCACGATGAGGCGCGTCGACGTCGCGTTGGGCCGAATTTCCGCGATCTTGCCGAGGGATTGAACGAGTCCTGTGAACACGCGGCGGACGATACCCCGCGCGCCGCCCTGCCGTGCGATTGGGGGCCGACTTCATGGCTTTCCCGTCTCCGAACCTTCCACGTTTCAGTCCGCTTGACGCTTACCGCCCTTGGGCGCGATACTCTGCGACCCACGGCGGCGGGCCTCGACCGCTCCCTCCGCGGCTCGGCGCGCCGCGCCGGACTCTGCACGACGGACACACACGATGACGCTCTCCACGATGAACCCCTCGACGCTGTTCTCGACCCTTCTTGCGACTTCGGTCGCTTCGGCGATCCTCGGCGTCTCTCCCGCCACTGCAGACGACACGGCGGGCCCCGCGCAGGAGCGCATGGCGCAGACTGCGGCGAAGACCGAGGCGGCATACCTCATCGGACCGAGTGTCGCGTCGAAGCTCGGGTGCGAGATCGTGTGGCAATCCACGGTGCCACTCCCAACGGGTGTTGGACTGAAGTTGGTCTCCGCGACCCCAGCCGCGACGCTCGCGCTCAACGGGCGTAACGAAGTCACGGTGGTTCGCTCGGCGACAGGTGATCTCTCGTGGACCGCCTCGGCGGCGCCTGCGATTGATCACGTCGATGCTATGGGCGTTCTTGATGGCCGATTCGGTGGGCGTGGCGATCACATCGCCATCTGCACCGACACGATGCTCTACCTCCTCGATCAAACGAGCGGAGAACTCGCACAGAAGAGCCTGTATCGCCAGTCGCCAAGCACGCTGCCCGTGATGGCGAACGGCTTTGTGATCTTTGGTTCGCGCAGCGGGCAACTTGTCTTTGTCAATGCGCACACGGGCTTCCTCTTCCGCTCCAGCGTGGTGGACTCGGTGCGCGAGAAGCCAAGCACGATCGCCGCGCGCCCTGTGACCAACGGCGCTTTGGTTGTGGTCGCGAGCAAGAAGGGCACAGTTGCGGCTTACGACGCTGCGAGCGCGCAATCGATCTGGCGTCGCGAACTGCTTGCAGGCGTCGTTGTATCGCCAGTGATCGCTGGGAACACCGTCTTCGTCGCAAGCGAAGATCAATACCTCTACGCGTTCGACCTCGGAACGGGCGACACGCTGTGGAAGTACTTCACGCAGACTCCGTTGCGTACGGCCCCGTTTGTGGCGGGCAACATCGTGTTGCAAGAGATTCCTGGTGAAGGACTCGTGGCATTCACGGCGAACCCTGAAGGCCAAATCGGTGGCGAAGTTCGCTGGAAGAAGACAGGAATCGACGGCGCGCCGATTTCGACTGCGGTGACCGCAGGTCGAGAGAGCGTCGTCTTCTGGTGCCCGAAGCACCGTCGCGTCTCGTACATCGACCTCTTGAAGGGCGACATCATCTCGCAAGTGGATCTTCCGAAGGTGCAGCACCTCGAAGCTGATCGACTCGATGTCGGCGGCTTCGTTGCGTGGAGTGCGGATGGTCGCATCGAACGCCTTGCGCCAGTGAAGACGGCGCCCGTCGCAGCGGCCCCCGCTGACGCATCGAACAGCGCAAACTCCGAAGAGAGCGCTTCCAACGGCTGATGCCGACAGGATTCTGACATGCATGGACTTGTGCCCGTTCGCCGTGCGCTGATTTCGGTCAGCGACAAGCGTGATCTCATTCCCTTCGCAAAGACGCTCGCCGATCTCGGCGTCGACATCGTTTCGACTGGCGGAACCGCCGCCGCGCTTGCTGCCGCAGGCATCAAGGTGACGCCGATCGAACAACTCACCGGCTTCCCCGAAATGATGGATGGCCGCGTGAAGACGCTGCATCCACGCGTGCACGGCGGGCTTCTCGGCCGACGCGATGTTGCGGAGCACGTGAAGGCGATGGAAGAGCACGGCATTGCGCCGATCGATCTCGTGTGCGTCAACCTCTACCCCTTCGAGATGACCGTC
>JAIYCA010000033.1 GCA_027488265.1 Planctomycetaceae bacterium | reverse complement strand
GTAATCCCGATCCAACCTGAGAGAAGGTAGGCAAGGCCAAGGAAGACGAGGAAGCTCATCGAGTCGGTGACCATCGTGAGGAAGATGGTGGATGCTGTTGCAGGATCTGCACCGAATCGCCGCACCAAGAGCGGAAGACTCGAACCGACAAGCGTCCCAACTGCGAGTGCCGCGGTCATCGCAACACCAACGACAAGCCCAAGTTTCCACAGACCTTCATCGGGATGCGCCCACCATTGCATCCCGCCGACAACAGCGCCCACAAGCACACCGCAAATCGTGCCGTTGACAAGCCCGACGAGTGCTTCGCGGCGCACAAGTCCGAGTGCTGCACCCTCGCGCACTTCATCGAGCACGATGCCGCGCAACGTGACCGCGAGTGACTGTTGCCCAGCGTTGCCCGCTTGATTCGCGATGACCGGCATGATCACCGCGAGAATTGCGATCGATCCGATGAGGTCATCGAACTGCAGCACGACGATCGCAGCGATCGAACTCGTGAAGAGGTTGACGAAAAGCCACGGCAAGCGGCCGCGCAATTTGTCGGCAACGCTCGAGAAAACCGCTTCTTCGCGGCCTGCACCGACCATCGCCTGTGCGTCTTCGGTCGACTCTTGTCGAATGGCGTCGACCACGTCGTCGACGGTGATCACGCCGAGCATGCGATCTTCATCATCGACAACTGGCAGCACGAGATAGTCGTATTTCTCGAACTCGCGCGCGACTTCTTCACGCTCGACATCGGGCTTCACGGCGTCGACTTGCCGCTCGCAAATCGCCGTGACTTTCTGCGAGGGTTCCGCAAGCAACAGCGCGCGCATCGTCGCGCGACCTTGCAAACGTCCGCGCCAATCGACGACGAAGACGTAGAGCCAATCCTCGCCGAGGCTTTCGGCGCGCCGAATCGCTTCCGTCGCTTCGCGCACCGTCATGGTGTCGCGCACGGCGAGGTAGTCGGTCGTCATCATGCCGCCCGCGCTTTTCTCAGGGTATTCAAGCAGTCGACGGAACTTCACCGCCTCGACTTTGCCGAGTGTCCCAAGCAAGCGATCGCGCGAATCATCGGGCAAATTCTGCAAAAGATCGGTCGCGTCATCTGGCGCCATCTCTTCGATGAGTTTGCCCGCGTACGACGGATCTTCTTCGACAAGATCTTCAAGCACACTCACCGCGAGCGACGGATGCATGTGCGCGAGCGCGTCGGCCGCGCTCTCGGTTTCCATCTCTTCGATGACTTCGAACGCCGCCGCTTCGCCGATTTGCTCGAGCGTTTCCGCGGCGTCCGGCGCTTCCTGCTGCTCAACTGCTTCGGCAAGTTCAGGTACGTCGATCGTGCCCGCTTCGGCTGCCTCTTCGAGAATCTCTTCGACGCGCTCATCTTCAGGCGTCGGTTCGGTCGCTTCGATGACCGCTTCGTTCTCGGGGATCTCACCGAGCGGCGAGCCAGAAGCCGCGAGATTCTCGCGCGCGATCGCGTCTTCCGCGCGCTCATCTGCACGCTCATCGCGCGCGTCGCGTGGTTCGCTCGAAGATGGTCCGCCTTCCGGCTGCATGCGCGCGAGTGTACCGACGACCCCATGCGCACGGCCCCGCCGAATCGCGGAGAATTGAGCGATGCCCGACGCGATGCCCGAACAAAAATCCACCGACGACGCCATGTCTCTACCGATGCCTTCGCCGATCGAAATCGTCGATGCGTCGGACCCTCGCGTGGCGGCGTTTGCCGATATTCGCGAGAAAGAACTCACGTCGCGCGAAGGGCTTTTCGTCGGCGAAACACTCGTTGTTCTCGAAGCGATGCTCTTAAAGCCCGACACGTTGTGCGCGGTGCTCGCGAGTCACCGCATGCGTGATCGCGCGCGAGAAATGCTCGCCCAAGCGAAGTGCCGCGCGCCGCTCTATACGGCGAGCGAGGAGGTACTCGAGCAACTCACGGGCGTTCAATTGCATCGCGGGCTGCTCGCGACCGCGCGTCGTGCGCCGTTCGAAGCGATCGACCCGGCGCAGTGGAACCCCGCGTCGCCCCCGCGCACTGTGCTTGTCGCGGAGGACATCACAAACATCGACAACATCGGGCAGCTCTTTCGGATCGCGGCGGCCTTCGCGGCCGACGCCGTCCTTTTGAGCCCGATTTGTCACGATCCGCTCTATCGCAAGAGCTTGCGTGTTTCGACGGGAAACGCGCTGAAAGTGCAAGCCCTACGCGCGACGCGCTGGCCAGAAGATCTCGCCATGTTGCGTGAACGCTTCGGGCTCGAGATCGTTGCGACCGCAATTCAATCAAGCGTGCCGATCGCGTCGATCGGCGAGCCAGCGCGCGTTGCGATCGTGGTTGGAAATGAAGCGAACGGCGTGTCTGCCGAGGTCCGCGCGCTTGCGAATCACATCGTGCGTATTCCGATGGCGGCAGGCGTCGACAGTTTGAATGTCGCGGTCAGCGCAGCGATTACGCTCGATCGACTTTCACGCGGCGCACGGGTGTGAAGAAGCGCGCGATCAGAGTTCGACTTGCGCACCGAAGTCGACCACGCGGTCGGGCGGCAGATTGAACGAGCGTGTCGCGTCGACTGAATTCCGCGAAAGCGCCGAGAAAAGCCGCTTACGCCAGCCCGCCATCTTCGCCGTACCCGTTGGCACCACCGATGTCCGGCGCGCGAAATACGTCGTCTGATTCGGATCAAAGTTGAAGCCGTGCGCTTTCGCGCGCTCCAAGAACCGCGGGATATTCGGGCTTTCCATGAAGCCGCAGAGCGCGGTGATTTTCCACACGCCATCCGGCAACCATTCCACGCGAATCTGTCGCGCGGCTGGAACCACCGGCAAGTTCGACGAGACGATCGTCATCAGCACGACTTGCTCATGCAAGACGTGCGCGTGCTCGACGAAATGCTTAAGCGCGAGCGGCGTGTTGTAGTTCGTCGTGAGGTAGACGGCGGTCCCTGGGACGCGCGGAATCGCGTCCGTCCAGAGCGCACCGAGGAAGTCGTGAATCGACTGCGTTCCTTCGGCGAGCTTGCGACCGATGATGTAACTGCCCTGCACCCACGTCGACATGACGAGGAAGCCGAGAACCCCGATGAGAAGCGCGAACCAGCCGCCCGTCGCGATCTTCGGCGCATTCGCCACGAAGAGGATGACATCCACCGCGAGAAACGCGCCAACGAGCAGCATCACCCAACGTCGACGCCAACGCCAAAGCCGACGCGCGACGACGCCAAAGAGCACCGTGGTGATCCCCATGAGCGCGGTCACCGCGATGCCGTACGCCGCGGCGAGCTCCGTCGACGATGGGAAGAGCAGTACGGTGAAGAGGCACCCGACGAGCATCAAGAAGTTGATGACCGGGATATATATCTGCCCCTCTTGCTCGCCAGACGTATGAATGACTTCAAGGCGCGGCATCATGTTGAGCCGAATCGCCTGTCGGACCATCGAGAACACGCCGGAGATGAGCGCTTGGCTCGCGATGATCGTCGCGGCGGTCGACATGATCACCGCGGGGATCAGGAGCGGCTCGGGTACGAGTTCATAGAACGGATTGAAGGTTTCGGCCTTCGTCGGGTCGAGCGTTCCTTGCTCGATACCCACGAGGACCGCGGCTCCCTGGCCAAAGTAGTTCAGCGCGAGCGCCGGGCAGACGAGGAGATACCAACCGGCTCGAATCGGCCCAACGCCGAAGTGCCCCATGTCGGCATACAGCGCTTCGGCGCCCGTCACGACGAGCACAAGTGCGCCAAGAAGTACGAAGACTTCCACCGGGTTGTGACGGATGATTTCCCACGCGTACATCGGGTTCACCGACGCAAGCACCGACGGCATCTTGAGGATCCCGCCGATGCCGAAGATCGCGAGCATGAGGAACCACGCGACCATGACGGGGCCGAACACAACACCGATTTTCGCCGTGCCAAACTGCTGAAAGTAGAAAAGCACCACGAGCAGCACGATGACCGTGGGAACAACCGCGCTCTGTAGGTTGGGATTGAAGACCGCGATGCCTTCCACCGCCGAAAGCATCGAGATCGACGGCGTAATAACGCCATCGCCGAAGAGCAGCCCCGCGCCAAGAAGGGCCAACATCGACATCAGGAAACGGCCTCGGCGGGCCTGCGCGGAAAGTCCGCGCGGGATCAGCGAAAGCAGCGCGAAGATGCCGCCCTCGCCGCGGTTCGACGCTCGCATGATCGTGAAGATGTACTTCACGTTCACCACAAAGATGAGCAGCCAGAACATGAGCGAGAGCATCCCGCGCACGAGCTGCTCGTCGATCACTCGGTCATGGGCACCGAGATGGATAAATGCTTCTTTGAGCGCGTACAGCGGACTCGTACCGATGTCACCGAACACAACGCCGATGGCGCCGATGGCGAGGGCCGCGTAGGCCTTGGGTGAAAGATGCTGTCCGCGAGCGTGCGACACGGCTGGGGCGCGGAGTGTACCTCTGGCGACATTTGCTGCACGGGTGGGATTTGATGGGGCAGGAAGTCGTTCGCGTTCGTTCGCTCGTTGAAACCCGCGAACTCAACCCTCGCGATCGCCCAACGCGCGGGGCACGAGCGGCCACTCGCGGATGCCACCAGCGCCACATGTCGTTTCAAATG
>JAIYCA010000128.1 GCA_027488265.1 Planctomycetaceae bacterium | reverse complement strand
CTATCACACTGGAACGGGCATGGAGCAAATCGTCGGCAGCGTGCGCGACAGTGTGAAGACCTACGCGCCGCTCGCGTCTTCGGTCACGACGCATCCGACAGCGCTCCTCGCACGCAACATTTCGCTCGCGCATGCGGGACGCGCGGTGAACGCGCCGCGACGACGCCCAAATCAGGTCATTGGCATCACGGGTTCGCCGGGCGCAGGCAAGTCGACCCTCGTCGCGGCGATGGCGAGCGAAGCCGTGCGCCGCGGCGACAAGATCGCGGTGGTTGCGTTTGATCCGATGAGCCCAATCACGGGCGGTGCGCTCTTGGGCGATCGCCTGCGTGTCGACTTCAACGCCGTCGACGAGGGCATCTTCTACCGATCGCTCGCGATCGTTGGTGAGGATTACCGCACGCTTCCCGACATCATCGAACTGATCGGCGGCGCGGGTTACGGCAAGTTGATCGTCGAGACGGTGGGCGCTGGGCAGAACGACGTCGCGATTCGAACCTTCGTCGATCGCACTGCGGTCGTCGTCGTGCCGGGCATGGGCGACGCCGTGCAGATGGATAAGGCGGGCATCCTCGAGATCGCCGACCTTTTCGTCGTGAACAAGGCCGACCACGCGGGCGAGTCGAAACTCGTGCGCGAACTGCTTGATATCGCGGGAGGTCGCAAGATCTTCGAGACGATCGCGACGCAGGGTAAGGGCGTGGTCGAACTGCTCGACGGGCTGTTTGCCTGAGCGCGCGGGACTGAATTGAATGGTGAACGGCACGTTTGAGAGTTGGGTTGTTGGCACATCCCTCAACTCCGCAGCGCGCCGATCAGAACTTCACCACTCAGAGCTTTTTCGTCGCGAAGTACGTCACCCCTGCCGGAGTGACCGCGGGCAAGTTCTCGAGCCCCGCAAACCCAAGCTTTCGATAGAGCCGAATCGCGCCCGTGTTGGTCGCGCTCACCTCAAGCGTGAGTTTCGCGTGACCGTGCTCGCGGCCGAGTTCCGCGAGCGTCTCAACGAGCGCCGAACCAAGTCCCGCGCCACGTGCCGCCGGCGTGACGTGCACGTCGTGGATATTGAAGAGCGGCCCGCGCGCAAACGAGGAATACCCCTCGAATGCGATGAGCACGCCCTCGGTCGACTCGCTCTCTGCGCGCGCGGCGAGCAGCACGAGCGTTCCCGCGCGCCGCGCGAGATCCGCGGCGACGCGTTCGAAATGCGCCACGCCCAACTGCGGACTCGCCGATACTGGCTCGGCCGCGAATTCCGCCATCAAGCGTGCGAAATCCGCGCGGTCGTCCGCGTCGGTGAAGTCGCAAATCCAGATGTCGTTGCTCTCTTGTTCTTCGTGCTGGTTGCCCGCGGGCCCGCCACTCGCGTCGCGTGAACGCGCCATCACTCGTACTTCCCGCGATTCGCGATCTGGAAGTCGTAGAGCGACGCGAGTTCCGCGGCAGAGAGCGACGCGATCTTGTTGAAGCGATCGATGATCGGCTGCGCGTTGTCCGACGCGAGTTTGCCGAGGTTTTCTGCCTTCTTCGTAAGGATCCCCTTGAGGTCGGCAGTCGTGTTGCGCGCGTGACCAGCGGGGTACATCACGAGGCCAGAGTCGTACTTCTTGCCGTCGGCCATCTCGATCACGAGCGACGTCGGGATGCCGTCTGGGTAGCGGCGGTCGTACTCAGGGCCGCCGTGCGTGAAGGAGAACTTCTCCATCAGCGCGCGCGTCTTCTTGTTGTAGATCGCATCGGGCGCGTAGTCGTGCGGCACGAGCATCAGGTTCTTCCAGTAGCAGTTGTCGCAGTGGCCGAGCTTCGTCGACTTGGTCGACTCCGCCATTTCGATGGCCTTGCGAAGCAGCGTGCCGACGATGTAGACCATCGAGTGGTCGGCCGATTGGCGCGTCTTCGGATCGCGCTTCGCGGGGTCGCCGATGATGCCGAACGCAGGTTCGTACGCGACGATGTTGATCGACTTGATCTGGTCGGGATTCTCGAGGATCTGCGGGTTCTCACGGATGAGCGTGAGGACGCCCTGCAGCGCGCCCGCCGACTGGTGCTCGTAGAGACCGAGCTTGAAGTGCATGCCCATGACCGCGAAATCGATGCCCAAGTGCGAGAGGACGAGGTCGAATGGGCTGTCGCCGTTCGTCTTCTCGAACTGGCGGAACATGCTCTCTGGATTGCGGAAAATGTCGCGCGGCCCGAGGAATCCGCGCATCGAGCGCATCATCGAGAGGACGGCGACTTCGGTCGAAATCGCGGCCGATGCGCCCTTCGAGTCACTCAGTTGCTTACCCGCGCGAATCGCACGCCACGGGATGTAGTGGGCAACAGTCATGCCGATCGCGCTCTCGATCTGCTCGGCGGTTGCGCCCATCATCGCGCCGTAGGTCGCGGCGCTCGCGATCGCGCCGTGGACGACGTGATCGATCTTGTAGGTCTTGAGCGAGAAGACTTCGGCGAGGCGGCCGCGGATCTCGTCGATGCAAATCATGCCGCGCAGCGCGTACGCGCCATCGCGCCCCTGCTGCTGCGCTGCGGCAACGGCGACGGGATAGAAGTCGTTGTGGCCGAACTCGCCCGCGGTGTGGCCGAGTTGCGGGTTGAAACCGAAGTTGGTGCCGTTCGAGTCCCACTCGCGCACGGCGTTCGAGTTCGCGACGATCGCCTTCTCGGCAGCAACCTTTGCGGTCGAACCGAACACGGGCACGCCCTTCGCGTTCGGGTATTCCGCCGCCTCGGCGCGGAGGATGATGGGCGCGTTCGTATTGAGCGCGACCGCACTGATGCCGCAGAGCACCGAGTCGGTGTGGAACATCGTGGTGCGCTCGAGCACCGACGCGTCGGGCGAGCCGATCTTCCCCGACATGAAGTCGATCGCGAACTGCCCGATACCGAGGGCTTGGTTCGTGTTGCGAGGAAGGACGGTCTGGTTCTTCAGAACTGCTGCGTCGGTGGGGATCGCCATGGGTCAAACGCTCTCTGCACTGCGAAGTAAACGGCTGTGAAACGCTCGGCGGACGACTTCGAACCCGAGCTCCTGCGAGGCTCGGCGCGCACGCCGAACCGAAGGGCGCGAATGGTAGCGGTAACGCCGCGTTGGGGGGCGCGGTGCGCCCGCGGCGACGTCTACGGGAGCGGCGCCGCACCTGCCCTGAGCGACCGCGCGGCGGTGCGTGATGCGTCCGCAACGCCGCGTAGCTCGCCGAAGCAGTACGCCATGGCGACGGTCCAAATGATCGGCGCGAAGTACCAACCGATGAACGGCACCAACAGGAACGGGTAAACGATCCAAAGTGTTCCGCGAGCGACTTTCACGCGGGTTCGCGGTTTCGTCCAGAGGATCGGACACGCTTCGGCTTCGAGACTTGCGAGGACACGCGACGTGACGATGTCGGAGCCCACCGCGAAGAGTGGAAGCACGAAGTACGACACTGCTAACAGGTGGTCTCGGGCGACGCTCCACTCGAGGTAGAGGACGAAGGCCGCCAAGCCAAACGCCGCGACACGGACGATCGCTGCCCAAAAGAGCGCTCGTGCACGCGACTCGCCGAGTCGCGTGTCGCCCATGGCAAACATCGCCACCGCTTGCGCGATGACTTGGATTGGCATGAGCACGCAGAAGATCCCGAACGTGAATTCGATACTTGCAAAGTCGGCGTTGGCAACCACAAAGATGAAGTGCAGCGGCACCAGAAGCAAAATCCAACATGGAATCGCTGCAACGCGCGCAAACAACATCATCCGCTTCAGCAGCGATTCATCCCACCACACTGGTCCAAACGTATCGATGGTCCACCCGCACTCGGGGCAGTGCTCACCGACGACGCGTCCGCGCAAGTCGTAGCGGCAGCGCGGGCACGGAAGGAGTCGAGTAGCGGGAGGTTTATTCAACATCGATGGAACTCACCGCATTGAGGTCTCTGCGCTGCACGGCAACACACGAATGCGTTGGCGGAGATCACGACGTCACTACTTCACGACGTCACTCAAACACCGCATCAGACAAACACCACTCACTCTCGCGCACGAATTTCACGCGCGATTTCGCGGCAAAGCCATGCTTGCGCGATCCACGCGGTCGCGAAGGCAACGGCCAGAATGACCATTCGCGTTGCTGGAAATGGCCCTCGATTGAACTCGATGGTCAACCAGATCACGCCTGCGACCACAAGCGCCAACAGACCAACAACCGCCGCCGTTGGTCGTCGCGTTGGGAAACTTGCCACACGCCATGATCGCTCAAGCATGGCTAAAAACCACGCATCGACAACAAAGAACCCAATCACACCCCACACGATGATCATGTTTTCAACGGACCACGGCAGTGGAAGCATGCGTGATGCGATGAGTACGAATGCGATCACCGGCAAGAGCCGTGCGCATGCAAGTGTGACGCCGATGCGGCTGGATAGAACTGTTGAGAGACCGCGCGCAATTCCCAACTGCGCGACGAATGCCACGATGAAACAAGCAAGTGTCAACGCAACCCCGAGCCCGCGCGACCAGTCGATGAGTGATCGCGGCAGTCCAAACCCGCGGCCCTCGATCGCGATGAACAACCCTATGAATCCCACAATCCACAGCGCAGTCACGGCCATGCTCCACCAACGCGCGGGCCCAAAGCGGCGCCGCACCGCAGCATGCTTCCATCGACCTGTAAACATCACTCGGCGGATCACGCGCCCGCATTCGGGGCACGTTTCGCCTTCGCCGCGACCGACAAGCGCGTAGCCGCATCCAAGGCAATTCGCAGGAATCGCGCCTTCATCCTCCGCCGGCGGTCGCGGCTTCAACTTGGTCTTCTCAGGTAAATCCGCCGCGATCTCAACTTGACTGCGTGAAGGCAACGAACGCAACGCGCCCGCGCGCATCGCAGCGAGCGCCCCCGCCGCATTCCCTCGCGCTATCGCTTGCGCGATGTCACGACCTTCCGCAATCGCTGCGAGAAAGACGCCCACAAACGCATCACCACAACCGACCGTATCGACAGCATCCACCGCGAATCCGCGATGTATGTAACGCGCGCTGCCAAGCGCAGCAATCGCGCCGTCCGCGCCGAGCGTCACGATCACCGTACCGCCCGGCATGCGCTTCGCGAGTGCTTCAAGTGCACGGCGCGGATCAACTTCTCCAGTGAGCGCTTCCGCTTCGGTTTCGTTGACGATCAGGCCGGCGAGTTTCTCGAAGCGAAGGCCAGAAAGCCCTGCATTCGCAGGCGCTGCGTTCAACCAGACACGCAGCGCGCGTGCAGCGGCCATCGCGATTCCTTCGTGCAAGAGCGCGCACTCGTTTTGAAAGAGCACGATGTCGCCTTGCTTCGCCGTCGCGAGAAACTTCTCGATGCCCTCCTTCGTGATGCGCAAGTTCGATTCCGGCGCAATCACGATCGCGTTCTCGCCAGACTCTGCGACCATCACGGTCGCCGCACCGGAAGTCGCATCGTTCGTCGCGATATCACGAACGCGCACGCCGGCTTCGCGCAGAGCTTCGCGAATGAACGCGCCATCGCGACCCGTGCGACCCAACATGCGCACGCGCGCGCCAAACTTCGCGGCAGCGGCCGCTTGATTCGCGCCCTTCCCACCCGCGAACGTTTGCGCCGAAAGTGCTGCAACAGTTTCGCCCGCACGCGGAATCGCACGCACACGCACCACGCGGTCGATCATCATCGAGCCTATGACATGAATCGTGGACGAAGCCGCCATGACGCAAAGCGTAACTCAACAACGGCTCAGACGCGTCGATGGCGCGCGAACGACCGCGTGTCGTTCGCGATCGGGGCACCCTCGCACATGCTGCGATGCGCCCACGAGTAGCAGCGACCTACCTCACCCGCCGAACGATCGCACGCGCTCGACTTCGTTCCGCGAGCCAAGCAACACTGGCACGCGCTCGTGCACCTTGGAAGGCTTGTATTCGAGCGTGCGGTTTGCGCCGGAGAATGAGAGCCCACCCGCTTGTTCCATGATGAATGCCATCGGGCTCGCTTCGTAGAGATATCGAAGTTTGCCCTCGGGATTCTTCTTCGTTGGCGGGTACATGAAGACTCCACCCGTGAGCAGCGTGCGATGCACATCCGCCACCATCGAGCCGATGTAGCGCGACGAATAGCCACTCGTGTGCGCCCATTCGAGATACTTGCGATAGGGCTCAGGGAACGTCGGCGCGTACGCCTCGTTCACCGAGTACACCTTGTTCGACTCGGGAATGCGCACCTTGTCCTTCACGAGAAGGAATGAACCGATGAATGGATCAAGTTCAAAGAGCGCGACGCCGTTGCCGGTCGTGAGGACGAAAATGGTCGAGGATCCGTACAGCACATATCCCGCTGCGACCTGTTGCGTGCCCGATTGACACACGGTTTGTTGCGCGTCGGGAATGCTTGGATCGTTGCGCAAAATCGAGAAGATCGTGCCTACGCCGACGCCCGTATCGAGATTCGAACTTCCGTCGAGCGGGTCGAACAGCACGCAGTACTTCCCGCCCTCGTTGCCGCGTCGAAGAATGCTCGGCTCGTCATCTTCTTCGCTTGCGAGTACCGCCACCGACGCCCGCGTACCGAGGCATCGCATGAGCGCCTTGTTCGCGATGACGTCGAGTTTCTGCTGCTCCTCGCCCTGCACATTCACTTCGCCGAATCGCCCGATCGCGCCCGAAAGCCGCGCGCGGCGCACGTGGTTCGCGATCGATTTCGCCGCGAGCGAAATCGCGCTGATGATCCACGTAAAGTCACCGCTCGCCGAGGGGTGCCGCGCCTCCTCCAAGAGGATGTGGCTCTGGAGGCTCATCAGATTGTCGGAGAGGTCGTTGTGTGGCATAACGGGCTCGCGCGGGCGGCCTTCCGAGGTGTCACTGCATCGGAAGGCGATGAATTGGGCTCTTTCTGACTGCGGCAGCGGTCGCCGTGTGGTCGCTATCATCGGCGCCCCCACGGGGGTTCGTGCAGACGAACTCGCGAGGGATGAGAACCGCGCCGCGGTTCCTGCGACCGTAGTACGCCTCCCTCACCGAATCACCTGAGGATTCATCGATGACCGCCCGTCCAGCCGCCTACATCGTTGCCGCCCGCCGCACCCCCATCGGGAAGTTCATGGGCGGCTTGGCCAAAGTCCCAGCGCCCGTCCTCGGGTCGTACGTCGCGAAGGCGCTCTTCGCAGAGTGCCCGAACGCCCTCGCCCACGTCGACGAGTGCATCATGGGCAACGTCCTGCAAGCGGGCGTCGGACAGAACCCTGCCCGCCAGGTTGCGCTCCTTTCGGGCGTCGCCGACACGGTGAGCGCCGTGACCGTCAACAAGGTCTGCGGCTCCGGCCTCGAAGCGGTCATGCAGGCCGCGCGCTCGATTCGCGCGGGCGACAACCATGTTGTCCTCGCCGGCGGCATCGAGAATATGGATCTCGCGCCGCACATGATGCAGATGCGCGGCGGCGTCAAGTACGGCCCCGCGACGATGCAAGATCACATGGCCGCCGACGGCCTGACCTGCGCCTTTGAGAAGTGGGCGATGGGTTGCGCGTGCGACTACATCACCGCGAAGCACGGCGTTACGCGCGAAGACCAAGATCGATTCGCCGCGCAGAGCCATCAGCGCGCCGGCGCGGCAACCGCTGCGGGTCACTTCAAGGCTGAAATCGTGGCGCTTTCCGCAGAACAGTGCATGTCGAAGGTCGGCGTCGACGCCGACGAAGGCATCCGTGGCGACACCACCGCGGAAGGCCTCACGAAGCTGAAGGCTGCCTTCGGCAAGGAAGGCACTGCGACCGCCGGCAATGCGAGCCAGATTTCCGATGGAGCGGCGGCGGTGCTCGTGATGAGCGAGGAAGGCTTGAAGAAGACCGGCGCTACGCCACTCGCGCGCATCGTCGACTCAAACACCGCTGGCGGCGCACCGAAGGATCTCTTCTTCGCGCCGAAGATCGGTATCGAGACGATTCTCGCGAAGAACGGCCTCACCGTCGCCGACATCGACCTCTTCGAGTTGAACGAAGCATTCGCGGGACAGGTCCTCGTCGACATCAAGCCGCTCGGCATTCCTGAGTCGAAGTTGAACATCTGTGGCGGCGGCGTTGCGCTCGGTCACCCGATCGGCGCGAGCGGCGCGCGCGTGCTTGTGACGCTCATTCATCAGTTGAAGCGCACCGGTGGCAAGCGCGGCATTTGCTCGCTCTGCCTCGGCGGCGGAAACGCGGTGACGATGCTCGTCGAGATGTGCTGATCGCGAGAAACGCACGCGACAAACTGAAGCGGCAGATCACCCCATGAAACGACACCACGCGCGGCACGCCCCGCGCGTGGTTTCTTTCGTGCGTGGTTTCTTTCGTGCGTGTGTCCATGCATCGGCGCGCGCGGCGTTCAACCGTTCCGCAGGCGAACACGCATTTCGCCACAAACGCTGTCGTCGGTTCGGATGACAAACTCAAAGGTCTTCCAGCGCGCGTCGGCGCCGTCTCCGCGCCATTCAAATGCGGGATCGGAGCGACTCGCCGGATCCGCCGCGAGTTCATCGACCGCCGCAAAGTCGACGATGACGCCACCCCAGCCTGCCTCGAGCGGCGGCTCGCCCTCTGCGGCCTTCCACGGACGGCCGATCGGTGGCAACACCGCAAGCACTTCGAACGGCGTCGCAATGTGCTCGCCTTCGGGCGTTGCGCGTTCGAGTTCCAAGAGGAGTTCCGTACCCTTCTCCGGGCGAGTCGCCATGCTCGGCATCGTGCGGATCGGGCTGTAGACGTCGTAATCGATGCGCACACGGCCGCCAAGCGCGTTCCCGTCGAGGCGGAAATCGACGCGCTGACTCTTGCCGCCGACGCCCGTTGGGTCGACGCGCACCGGAAGCGCACGAGACGTGCCAGGTTCAAGCGTGAACCCTGGCTCTGCAAGGACCGACACGCATCCACACGTCGCGACCCAGCCGTCGACCTTCACGGCGACTTTGCTTTCGTTGATGAGCGTCACTTCGGCGACCGACGGTTCG
>JAIYCA010000415.1 GCA_027488265.1 Planctomycetaceae bacterium | reverse complement strand
GCCACAACACCTGCAACGCCTGCGATGCACCATCGCCACCTGCCGCATGCCGGGAAAGGAGTTCCTCGACGAGCCGGCGCCGATCTTCCGGTGAAGGTTGTTCAAGAGGCGTCTGACTCGTCACATCGCACCAAGTTTGAGAATTCAAAGCTGCGACACCGATTGTCGCACAAACGCCCGCGAACATGCCGCCACGCGGGTATCTGCACAAGCGTAGTTAAGCGTTCAAATGGGCAGTGATTTCGTAAACTCATGCTCGAATGAACGACGCCAGCGAACAGAGCACGAACGAATCCGCGGAAACCGCCGCGATCCATGCGTGCTTTGCAGCACTCGTCGAAGGGCGTGAGGCTGATGCAAGCGCGTTTTCTGCCGAGATTCGCGCTTCCGCCCAAGTACTTTTCGAGCGTCATCTCGCCCTTGAGCAGGGCGCGCGAGAATTCGAAGAGGCCCACACAGTTCCAAACACCTTCGAAAGCGCGACGAACACACGGAACGAAGCGTTCGCCGCGCGTTCGTTGCCGACTGGAAGCACGATCAGCGACTTCACAATCGGGGAGTTCCTCGGACACGGCGCGACGGGCGAGGTGTATCGGGCAGTCCAGTCGCTGCCATCGCGCGAGGTCGCGCTCAAGGTGCTCTTTCCGGAGTTCGCAGGTGGCGACGCACTGCATCGTGAAGCCGAAGCTCTCGCGAGTCTGGAACACCCGTCCATTGCGCGGCTTTATCAGGTTGGCGAAATGCGTGTGGGCGCGTTGCGTCGTCGGTGGATGGCGATGCAGTACGTAGCGAGCGGTCGCACCCTGGCGGATTGGTCACGTGCGGAGCCCAACATCGAGCCACCCGATATCAGCGCGCGCGTTCGAATGATGATTGCGATTGCGGATGCTGTCGCCTTTGCGCATGGACGCGGCGTCTTACATCGTGATCTCAAGCCGAGCAACATTCTCGTCGAGCCGACGGGACGCCCTGTCTTGATTGACTTTGGCGTCGCGAAATTGCTTGCGCTCGATCCACAGCAAACCATGCACGCGCTCGGGCCAAGGGTTGTTGGAACGCTGGCGTACGCCGCGCCTGAATCACTCGAACTCACATCACCTCCCGATGTTCGTATCGATCTCTACGCGCTCGGCGCGATGTTGTACGAATTGCTCGCGCAGCAGCCTTTTCGCGTCTTTCGAACAACGACGCTTGCGAGCATGATGCGCGAGGTTCTCTCTCCAGAGAATACGAACCGGCGACTCGCGCATGTCAGCAACGATTTTCAAGGCGACCTCGATCGTATCGTCGCCAAGGCTACCGCGACCGATCCGAACGCCCGCTATACCAGCGCATCGCAATTTGCCGACGATTTGCGACGCCATCTTGCGGGCGATCCCGTGCTTGCTGAGTTGCAATCGCCGCGCGAGCGCATCGTGCGCACCATTCGTCGACGAAAGCGCGCGTTCATCTCAATCCTTGCAGCTGCTGTGTTTTTGCTGTTGACGACCGGCGTCTCACTCGATTTTGCACAACGCGCGCAACGCGAAGCTCGACTTGCGAATCTCAGCGCGGCCGCACGCGCCCTCGACGACGCTGATCTCATGCTTGTTTCTCAGCATGAGCAGGCACTTGGCGCGCATGACGGAACGCTTGAGCGCGATGTCCTTGCGCGCGCGAGTGCGCTACGCGGCGCACCCATCGCAGAAGGAGATTGGTATAGCGTCGCATACGACGCGCAAGCGGAGCGCATCTATGCATTCGGATATCCAATTCCATACGTATCGCCGCCTGTCGTCGCAGCGTTCAGCCGCTCCAGAACGTCCAGTGAAATTGCACCATGGACGATGGAGTGGTCGCGCCCATCGCTCGATACGGCGACAAATTGCATCGCACTCTCATCGGATGGCGCCCGGCTCGCGGCCTTTGATGCCGACGGCGCGCTCATTGTTCTGAATACGCACGATGGAAGTCTTGCCGGGAGTAATCACACACCAGAAGCGGTGCCCAACGGTTTATCGATCGCGATCGCATCGGATGGCACGATTGCGGTTGCGCGCGATGTTCTCGAACTACGCCCGATTGCGGAGCCCAGTCGGTTCATCGCGCGTGTCGAGCCTGCGATCGGAACGATCCGTGCGCTTGCGTTCCATCCAAACGATCCAAATCTTCTCGTGGCGGTTGGTCATGCGGGCGCTGTACTGCTCAGGCGTGATGGCACGCGTATCGACATCATCACGCGTTTCGAAGTACCCAGTGCTTTTCAAAGCGCGGTGATTTGGACGCGAGATGGCCGCTTCATCGCGATGAGCGGCCGCGATCGCACCGTGCGGCTCTACTCGCCCACCGTCTCGAAACCACTCTGGACCGCGTACGGCCATCGCGACAGCGTCTGGAGCCTTGCAATAGATGCCCGCGTGGGTGACGAACGCGAGGCACGCGTCCTCTCCGCTGGTGCGGACGGAACGCTGCGTGCATGGCGACTCTCTGATGGCGCGCCAATCGCGGCACTTCCACTTTCGGATGACATCGTCTGGTCATTCGAATGCGCGAACGATGGAACACTCGTGTCAGGCGCACAGGGCGGTCTCGCGATCTCCGACAGCAAACAGATCGATGCGTGGATCGGTCGCGGACGCATGGATCCGCTTTCGCGCACCGGCCGCGCGCTTCGCATCGAACCCGGCGCGCGCGCTCGACTCATCGAAGTCGAGAGCGGGCGTGAGCGCGCACTTCCCGAACTGCCTGGCGCAGGCTCTGTTTCGCGCGTCGCTATTTCGCCTGATGACGCGCGCGTTCTCGTACTTCGTGAAGACGGCACGATTTCACTTGTCGATGTTGTACGTTCCACCGTGCGTTGGTCGACCACCGCGTTACGTTGCGAGGATGTTCATGAGCCGCACGGCATTCCATCGCTCGCATTGGATGCGGTTGACGCGCGCGCAGTCGTTGCCTCGCGTACACACGGATGCACCGTACTCGACATACGAAACGGCGCGATTCTGTGGCAAAGGCACGTCGGTGCGAGTTGTACAGATGTCGCGATCACGCCCGACGGCGAGCGCGTGTTTGCGGCGGATCGTGATGGGCTGATCGAAGCGCTCGACGCGCGCGACGCGTCGTTGCATGCATCGTCGCGTCGACAGCGCACCCGGACCTCGTGCATGACGATTTCGAGCGACGGCTCGCGACTTGTCACCGGCGGAACCGATGGCACGCTGCGCATCATCGACACGACCACACTCGAAGAACAACTGAGCATGCTGCTTTCCCCCGAACAGTTGCAATCGCTATGGATCGCAGACGACGGAATCCACAGCATCGACCGCGCTGGCATAGAGCGCGTGCGATAGCCGCGCTGCATGCTGCGCCACGCTGATTTACTGCGCAAACTCCACGCGCACACTCTCGCGTTCAAGTCCCTTCGCTTCGAAGAATGCAAACGGTTGAAGTCGCGCGATCAACGCAAGCCACGCATCGGGCACGATCGTCAAACGCGTATTGAACGCTTGCGCCACACCGTTGTAGTACGTGCGCGCCATGGCGATGCGGTTCTCAGTAGCGGCCAATTCCTGTTGGAGTTGCAAGAATGCATCGGACGCCGTGAGTTGCGGATACGCCTCAGCGATCGCGAGAATTGGCCGCGACACTCCAACAACTTTCGCGTCATTCCCGCGCGCGGCGTCTGGGGAAATCGCGTATTGCGCACGAAGCAACGCGATGAGTTCCTGCGTTCCACGCTCGTGTGCTTGCAGGCCCTTGATGGTTTCCGCGATACGTGGGATGAGATCGTGACGTCGCTTCAACTCGACATCGATGTTCGACCACGCGCGTCGCACGCGTTGTCGCAAGCGAAGTATCGAGTTGAACGCTGTAAGTGCCCACGCAAGAATCGCAACCAGCGCAAAGCCAACAACGGCAGCGACGTAGATCGCGATCGTGGTGGCCTGCAAAAACCTCCCGTTTCGTTCCGCGATCACTACACCCACGATGAAGAGGATGAGCCCGAAGATCATCCAAAGCCACGTGCCCCATGCGTATCCACTCGCAACCGCTCGCTCGTCGCGGACAGAAATCAAGAAGTGCACGGCGTCACTACTTGCCGCGATTTCCGCAGCAACAGTGTCCTTTCGCTCACGCGCAAGCCCCATCACAAAGATCGCACTATGGAGTGGAATCGCTTCTTCCGTGAACGTGCGCCGATGGTCTGAGTCGCTCACCGCGCCCTGCGGCCCTTTACCGTAATAGAGCGGATCACCTCGACCAACCGTGCGACTAAAGACCGATCTCGGCTCAAGCTTCGCGCCGTCCGGTCGGATGAGAATGTGCCCTGAATCGTCCTTCAGATAGAACGGCGCAGATTCGCCGCCCGCCGCAACCGTCTTGATGCCCGACTCGCGCCGCGTGCGCGTGCGGCGATTTCCCTTGGAATCGGTGTAGGTCTCGGTGACCGTGCGACTCCAGTGCTCGCCGACCGTCCATCGATACTGGACGCATCGACCTTCCCAGAGATAGCTCGTAAATGGTTGCGTCGTTTCCGCAGTACCTTTGAGTTCAACATCACCGATGAAAACGCCGGCCGCTTTCGATGTCGGCATGTCATCGATGAAGCGTCGCATACGCGAAGCGCGCACCGCAGCCCAGACGCAGAGCAGCGCAAGTCCACCGCCGATCGCAGGCGGAATCAAGAGTGCCGCGGGTTGATTCGCGAGCAGTATGTGTGGCACAAACTCTTGCATGTGTGCGCTCTCATCCACCTACATATTGATTGAATCTAGCCTCGATAGTTCCGCACAATGATGATGATTGCAGCAAGGAAAAATCCAACTCCCATGATCGTGTAACGAACTTCTGGCTGACGAAAGAAACTTCGGTACGGTCGACGCTTTGGCGGCAGCTGAACCGTGCTCTCACCCGCCGTGATTGCAAACTTGATCGGCGTCACGAACACGGATGATGCATTGGCCACAGGCGGAATCACTTCCAAGTCCCAACGACCGAGTGCCGGCAGCGGCACCTGCGCGAGCGGTTCTCTTCCTCCTTCAATCGCGAAGTTGCCCGCCGACCGCAGATCGCCATGAACCGCGACCGCGCTTCCTCCTGCTCGACCGACACTCGAATCAAACGGCCCCTGCCACGAAAGAAAGATCCCGACGATTGTTGGGTCCTTCGGAGACATCACAAGCTTCGCAGGCTTTCCCTCGATTTCACCAGACCAGACAACACGTTCGTCGCGCTCGCCTGTACTCACCGAGGTGGTCGCTGAAGACATTGGATCTTCGGCGGACTCGGTCGCGTCGCTCTGCGCAAAGAGGGGTCGAGCGGTCGCGCCAACAAGACACGCGGCAAAGAGCAGACTGCACAGCATGTGCCTGCACAGGATTTTCATGCAGGGGCTTTGTATGCAGGGGCTTTGCATGCAGAGGCGCAAAGTTCCACCGACCAAGTTGGAGCGGAGGCCGATCATGTTGCGCAGTATGACTTCCGCGAGCAGCCAACGCGCGCGTCAACCCCACTGCGCAAGCAGAATTCCAAGATCCGTCGCGTTGACCTCGCCGTTGCCATCAAAGTCAGCAGCACCACGCGTGCCCGCTGGCACAGCGCCCCACGTC
>JAIYCA010000384.1 GCA_027488265.1 Planctomycetaceae bacterium | reverse complement strand
CCGAGGTCATCGCGCATACGACGGAGTTCGCCTTGCACGACTTCGCGCGCAGCGGAAACTTCGTGGACGAGCGTTCCCAACGCTTCACGAAGCGCGCCGGCATCGCTCGTGCGAGCGACGAGCGTCTCGATGTGGCGCTGACTTTCGGAAGTAAGGCCCGCAAGCGCGGCAGTGGCGCGCTCGGCACGATCAACCATCTCGTTGGAGCGCTCGATGCGAGCGATCGCCGCCTCGGTGCGCTCAAGCACATCACTTGCGTGCGCGACGCTCTCGCCGATGCGGCCGAGGCGCGCCTCGAGTTCACCATCGAGCCATGCGAGCTTTCCGTTTGCAGCTTGCTCGATGCGCTCTTCAACTTCCTTCACGCGATCGAATCGCCACGAAAGTTCGCGCTCAAGCCACTCAAACTTCTCTTGCGCGAGTCGATCGGCGAGCGCGTGGATCGCCTTTTCCGCACTTTGCGCGTTGGTGCGGAAGCCTTCATCAGCGTTGCGAATGGTCGCTTCAACGCGCGTTGCAACGCCTTCGCCGCGTTCAACCTGCACATCGAACGCTTGCAACATGCGAACGCCGATGCGAAGTCGCTCGTCGAGATCGGCGATCGACTTCGAGGCGCGCTCGTTGGTGAGTTTCTCTTCGGTGAGCCGCGACTCGAGGTGCGCGATGAGCGTCTCGGCGCGGGCCACAAGATCAGAGAGCCGCGCGGGGCCGCTCGTAGATGTAGCCACGGGGGCAGCCACGGGACTCGACTGCGGTGGAGTCGTTTGCGCAGGAGTGGTGTGCGGGGGCGTCGACGTCGTGCGCGGAGCAGCCACCGAGAGCGGTGCCGACGGCGCGGATCCATCGATCGCGATCGTGGCGAAGCCAAACGCGCCTGCGATAGGGCCGCTCGGGAACGGCACGTGCCCGAAAGTGGACGGGGAAGGGGAATTCGATGGGTTGGTGTTCTGTTCGAGCATGTCCTTCGCTCGCAAAAGGCGTCCTGCCTACGTGTCTGCAACGATGCGGAGTGCGACGTCGCCCAGCGCAGCTGGACAACCGCTCAACGTCGGTCTCTGTTTCGGCAAGATAGACCGAGAACCGCGAATGATGTGGTTGGAACCGCCCGTCTGAACAGACTTTGTGCAGAGCGACCGCGGGGAATGGCTAACGCGCCGCGCCCGCGCCCTTCACGGCTGCGTCAGGTTGCTCGGGCTTTTCATCCGCTGCGCCACCAGCGGGCACCTGCGAGTTCCGATCCACAAAGACCGAGTCGCGTCCGGCGCCTTCGGCAGGCAGATCCTCGCCCGTCGCGAGGGTCGCATCGTTCGATCGGGTCGGCGTTGGGTACTCGTCGAGGCCCGCAAGGTCGAAGAACAAAGCAAGCGACGCAAGATTGGTCGTCGCGAAGTGGTAGTTGTTGCTTGAGGCCGCGCCGAGGGTTGCGCCGCCAGCGGTGTAGCGATCGCGGCCGCCGCGATCAATCGCGATCCCGACAGCCTGATTCGCCGCAGCGCCAATTGAGAGGCTGTCGACGTGGTAGGTGTCGTCGCCCGCATCGTCGACGAAGACCGCGAGTGTTTCGTCCCAGGCACCGCCAATGTGCGCAGCAGTTCGGCCGCGGTACCGATCGTTGCCCGCGCGATCGACGAACACACCGGCGGCTTGATGCGCCGATCCGCCGAGGCCGTATCGATCGCACTCGGCGAGGTCATCGCCCGCGCGATCGAGCAGCGCCCCAAGGCCGAGGAAGTAGCCGCAGCCTTGCGAGAACTCGCCGCTCGTGCGCCGATCGTTTCCTGCGAGATCGGCGAAGAGTCCGACGCCGCCCGCGGCGGAAAGTCGGAAGCCGAACCCGAAGCCGAGACCGAAGCCCGCGTGCTCGCCCGCGACGCCGTACACCGACGGTCGCGTGCCGAGTTGCGCGCTGTCGTCGCCCGCGACATCCACGACGGCGCCGACACCGCTCGGTCCACCGACGCCGAGCGCCATGCCCTCGCCGCTCCACGCGTCGTTTCCCGCGAGGTCGAGCAGGATCGCTGCGCCGCCGGCGGCTGCGCCGAGGCTCCACGCGCCGCCTTGGTAGCGATCGTCGCCCGCGCGATCGACGATGAGCGCCAACCCGAGCGCCGCGCCCGCGGTCAGCGCGCCACCTTCGTAGCGGTCGTTTCCTGCGAAATCGTCGATGACCGCGACGCCACCAACCGCAGCGGCCGGCCCGAGGGCGTCCGCTGGAGCTGTGTGCACATCATTTCCCGCGAGATCAATGACGAGCCGATGCGAGCCTGATTCAACGCCCCAGCGATAGTGATCGTCACCGGCGACATCGAAGACGCCCGCGATGCGCGTGAGGTCGTAGCGATTCGGGCCGGGTCCGCCAACGATGATCCAACCGAGTTCCGGAACGAGGCTCGCGTTGAGAATCTCGCCCTCGACCGCGTTCTTGAGTTCTTCGGGAAGCTCTGCGCGTTCACTCGCTGCAAGGTCAGGCGCGATCTCTGGAACGACATCGAAGTGCGCGATCATCTGCGCAGCTTCGGATGGAGTGAGTGCGGGTAATCCGAGCATCGCCGCGCGTTCAGCTTCAGCGCCCGCGCCATCGACGCGAAGGTTGTCGAGTCGTCGCTCGACCAGCGCACGCAGCATCGGATGCTTCGCTTGCTCCGCGGAAACTTCGGTCGTGTGACGAAGTCGCGAGGGATTCAGAAGGAAATCGATGAACCAGACGCACGCATCGGTGTGTTGGATTTGGAAGCGACCCTGCGCGGGCGGGAGTTCGAGTTTGGGTTCGCCCGCGAGCCGCGCGGTGAGTTCAGCCATCGCGCGATAGGGCGCGGCGCGGAACGCTTCCGCCGACGGAACGGCGCGGTCGATCATGTCGGCCGCACGATCAGGATGAGCAAGCGCAGCGCGCAAAAGCGGGGGAGTCGAGGGATCGCGGTATCGCTCGGGGATCTTCGCGAGTGCTTGCAGGAGTTTCTCGCCGCGTGCGCGCGCTTCTGGGCCGAGTAGCGCGAGCGCCGCGTTGCAGTTTTCACCAAGCGCGGCATCGGCTGTTGCGCCGAGCGTTGGTGATGCGTCGTTGGACGCTGCGCCCGAAGCGGACAGCGGCGGGAGATCTGCGCGTTGGAGAAGGCTCGCGGGCTTGGGTGGTGTGGCGGTTGGTGGTGCTTCGGCGGGCGGAGTTTGCGCTGCTGCAAGTTGCGACGCATCGCCGACCTCTTCGCGGATCGATGGCGCGAGGACGGGCGCGAACGCTTGAGCACCAACGGTGATGGCGAGAGCCAACGAGGCAGTGACTGTGTAGGAATGCATGAGAATTCCCTGTGTTTTTGTGGCGCACGGGCGCGTCACCGCGCACGGCACCTCGCACGTCATCGCGGACGTCCCTTACCTCGCGATGCACTGCCGCCACGCTGGGCGTTTCCGCCACGCGATGCATTTCCGCCACGCGATGCGCCGCCACCACGCGGGGCTCCTCCAGCACGCGGGGCGCTTCCACCACGCGGGGCGCTTCCACCACGCGGGGCGCTTCCACCACGCGGGGCGCTGCCGCCGCGCGGGGCGCTGCCGCCGCGCGATGACGGACTCCACGTGCCGCCACGCGTGTCGCGCGCATTCCGCGGTTCTGCTGTTGGCGCGAACTTACCGCTCGGCTTCCCACCAAACTTCGACGAAGGCTTGGTGGGCGATTTCGTCCATGGCTTCGCCGAAGCGGTCCGCGAGGATGTTGGCGCTTGTGCGCGATCGGCACGTGGCGCGCCCGTAAATGCCATTTTCGATGCCACTTTCGGTGCCATTTTCGATGCCATTCCTGACTTCATTCCTGCACTTGGCGAAGTCGGGGTCGATGTTCGCGCGGATGGCTTCTTTGAAGACTTCGTCGGATTCCTCGTTGGAGCATTCGTTGAGGTCTTCGTCGACGCCTTCGTCGATGATTTGACGAACGGCTTCGGCGCGAACTTCGACGAGAGCCGCGTGGTGCGCTCGGGTCGAGCTTCCTCGTTGTACGCAATGCCATCGCGTGGTTGGGCGGGTTTCGCGAGCGGCGCCGAGGCGCTCGCCTGCGTTCCCGACTCTGGTTGCACAAGCGAGGCTGCGCGCGCTTCACGCGCTTCCGCGAACTCTTCCATCGAGCGCTTCGGTGCCTTCGGCTGCAGCGCTTTGCCTGCACCTTCGTGCCGCGACGCACGACGCAAAAGATCAAGTTCCTTCGGCGTGAGGTCGCGCCATTCGCCGACGGCGAGGCCCTTCAGCTTGAGGGGGCCGAAACTCGTGCGACGAAGCTTCTTCACGGGATGCCCGAGTTCAAGCATCAGCGGGCGAATTTGCAAGTTGCGGTGTTCGCAGAGTTCGAGATGCACCACCGTCTTCTCGCGGTCCCGATTGATGAGCTGCAACGAACTTGAACCTCCGTCGCGTGCGCCGCGGCTGTACTTGTCGCGGGCGAAAATCTCGCGTTCGATGCGCGCGATTTCTGTTTCGCCGAGGCTACCGTCGAGTGTGACGTCGTAACCCTTCGGGACTTCGTAGCGGGGGTGGCTCAGTCGATTCGCAAACTCGCCGTCGTTCGTGAGAACGAGAAGTCCAGACGTATCAAGATCAAGCCGTCCAACGCAGTAGAGTCGCGCGCGGGATGGGTGTTGCACGAGATCGATCGCGCGCGGGCGGCCCTCGGGGTCGCTGTTCGTACAAACGGTGCCGCGCGGTTTGAAGAGGACGACGTAGGCATGCTCTTCGGACTTCCGGAGCGGCCGTCCGTAGACCTCGATGCGGTCGGTCGCGGGGTTCGCCCACGCTGGCAACGTGTCGACGAGATGGCCGTTGACCGTCACCGCGCCCGAAAGGATCAGTTCCTCGCACTCACGTCGTGCGGCGACGCCCGCGTCTGCCAGCACTTTTTGAAGCCGCGCGCCTCGCTTCTTGTCTGCAAAATCGTGGGTCTGCGTCTTGCCGCGTGGTTTGCGGACACTTTTTCGGTTGCCATCCATCGCGGCAGTGTACGGTCGGGCCGCTATCCTGCCGGAATGCCGATCTACGAGTACGAAGCCGTTGAGGATGGAGAAGTCATCGAACTGTTGCGCCCGATGAAGGATGCCGATGCGCCGGTCGAAGACCCCGCGGGCCGCGGTCGCAAGTTTCGTCGCCGCCTCTCCGTGTTCGGAGTGAACGGCGCGGCAGCGGGCGAGTCGAGCCCTTCATCGAGTGGCGGCCACATCCATTCCGCAGGCTGCGGCTGTGGAAAGCCGATGGGCAGTTGCGGCCTCGGTTGAACGAGTCGGCATCCAGACGGCTCCTTCGGGCGCCAGCATCAATTTCACTGAAAGAGCAGTATGAAGCACGCGAGCCAAGCCGCAGCGGTCGCCGCCGGCGCGACCATCATTCACGGTATTGATTTTTCCGGAGCAGACGGCGGCGGGGCCGCGAAGATTCGCATCGCCGAGCGCGAACTTGTTGCGCGGAGCGCAGTCGCGATTCGTCCGCGTGTCGATCGAAACGGGCTTCGCAAGGCGATTCTCGCGAGTCAAGAAGACGGCCGTCGCCACATTTGGCGCATTGATGCGCCGTTCGGTTTGCCAATCGAGTGCTTCGCCGAATCGCGTCCGGAAGGTCTCGAGGGTGACCTCACTTGGATGAAGATCGCCGCGTGGATGGAGACGTTCCCGAACGCGCGTGCGTGGCGCGGTGCGATGCGCGATCTTTCCCGTCGCGAGCCGAAGCGCGCCTGTGATCGCGCGCTCTCGACGCCGATGGCGCCGATGAACCTGCGCGTCTTCAAGCAGACGTTCACGCTGATCACCGAGATTCTCCTGCCGCTGGCGCGCGAAGGCGTCGCCATTGATCCCGTCACGATGGTGGATGGTTCGAGGGTGGACGGTGCGAGAACGCCCGACGTGCGCGTCTGCGAAGGTTGTCCTTCAAGCGTCTTGCGTCACCTCGGCTGGGCGCACAAGGGTTACAAGGGCGGCGGCGAGCCACCGCGGCGACTACGCGAGGAACTCGTGCGACTGCTCCGCAAGGAGGGCCTTGAGATCGCGTCTGAAACCGCCGTCGAGGCGATCCACGATGAAGAGGGCGATCTCCTCGATGCGCTCATTCT
>JAIYCA010000143.1 GCA_027488265.1 Planctomycetaceae bacterium | reverse complement strand
TGAGTAGTCGCCGCGAGCACGAGCAAGCACCAGAGCGAGCAAGTTGCGAAGCAGGTTGCGAGCGCTCTAAACGGTGGGGTAGGGATTCGCTCTTCCTTTGGAAGCGTAAAGACCTTGATTTGAGCGGAGCTCAAATCATCGATCGAGCGCAGCGAGAGCGATGCACGCCGTTTGAGTAGTCGCCGCGAGCACGAGCAAGCACCAGAGCGAGCAAGTTGCGAAGCAGGTTGCGAGCGCTCTAAACGGTGGGGGAGGGAGTCGAACCCTCGAGACCCTGACGAGTCTGCCAGTTTTCAAGACTGGTACCTTCAACCGCTCGGCCACCCCACCAGCGGGGTGTCGAGTTTAGCAAGTGAAACGCGATTCGAAACACGCACAGGTGCTGACGAGTCTGCCAGTTTTCAAGACGGGGTTCCGCCAAGGAAGCCGCGTGGCCAAAGAGGGCGCTGGCGCCCGAGGCACAAGGAGTCGAGGCGAAGCCGTATCCGCAGTGATACGGCGAGCCGAAGAGGACGAAGTGGATCGGGATGCCAGCGCACTCGACGCCCGCGTATTCCGCAGGCGGAGCCCCAACCTTCAACCGCTCGGCCACCCCACCAGCGGGGCGCGGAGTTTAGCAAGTGATGAGAATTTCGCCGAGCACTCGCGGCGGGGCTTCAACGACGGATCCTCTGGTGCGAGGTTCTGCGACTGTGCACCGACGTTACGTGCTCACACCACGCGATCGCCGTGGGCACTGCCGCGCGGCGTCATCATCTTCGCAACACACGCGGTCCAACCGGTTTGGTGTGACGCGCCGCAACCGCGGCCCGTCTCGCCATCGAAGTACTCATAGAAATTCACCAAGTCGCGGAACGTCGGATCGCTCGCGTACTTTGGGTGCATCGCAAGTGACGGCCGCACGCCCTGCTCGTTCGGCAGAAACAACTGTGCAGTGCGGCGCGAGATTTCGTTCGCCGCGTCAAGCAGCGTTCCCATCTTCCCCGAGCCCACCGGAAGTTCGATCTGGAACTCATCACCGTAGTAGTGATGGAACTTCTGAAGACTCTCTACGAGCAACAAATTCATCGGCATCCAGATGGGGCCGCGCCAGTTCGAGTTGCCGCCGAACAATCCGCTCTGACTTTCCGCTGATTCGTAGCGCACTGTGTACGCGCGACCGTCAATCCACAGTGAATACGGCTTCTCCGCAAGCGCACGCGAGATGCTTCGCACGCCGTAGGGCGAAAGAAAGTGTTGTTCATCGAGCGCTTTGCGCAACAAGCACTTCATGCGATGGCCACGCAGCAACGAAAGCAATCGACGTTCGCCGCGGCCGGGCTCGCTCCAGCGCGAAACAAGCGCGGCCATTTCAGGGCGTTCCGCGAGGAACCACTCAAGTCGTTCGCGGAAGATCGGCAACTGTGCGAGGACTTCTGGCTCGATCGTTTCGACGGCGAAGAGCGGAATGAGTCCGACCACAGAGAGAATGCGAATCGGCTCGACACGGCCATCGGGCATTTGCATGAGGTCGTAGTAGAAGCCGTCCTTCTCGTCCCAAAGCCCAATGCCTTTGCCGCCCATCTGCGTCATAGCTTCGGCGATTTGCAGGAAGTGCTCGAAGAACTTCGCAGCCATGTCCTGGTAGAGCGGTCGCTCGTGCGCGAGTTCGATCGCGATGCGCATCATCGTCAGCGCAAACATCGCCATCCAACTCGTGCCATCGGCTTGCTGTAATCGGCCGCCGCCTGGAAGCGGTTGCGATCGATCAAACACTCCGACGTTGTCGAGACCGAGGAATCCGCCTTCGAAAATGTTGCGGCCCGACGAGTCCTTTCGATTCACCCACCAGGTGAAATTGAGCAGCAGGCGGTTGAAAACCGTGGTGAGGAACTCAAGGTCTGCTTCGCCCGTGCGGCGTCGATCAATTTGGAAAACGCGCCACGCAGCCCATGCGTGAATCGGCGGATTCACATCGCTGAAATTCCACTCATACGCGGGCAATTCGCCCGAAGGGTGCATGTAGTGGTCGGTCGTGATCTTGAGGAGTTGGCCTTTCGCAAACTCGCCATCGATCGCGGCAATCGCGACGCAGTGAAACGCGAGATCCCACGCAGCAAACCATGGATACTCCCACGTGTCTGGCATCGACAACACACTCGACGCCGCGAGATGTCGCCAGTGTGCGTTGCGTCCGCCTTTGCGTACGTCCGGCGGCGGTGGCTGCGCAGGATCACCATCAAGCCAACGGCGAATATCAAACTCGTAGTACTGCTTCGACCAAAGCAAACCCGCGTAGGCCTGACGCTGCACGCGTCGTTCGTCATCGCTCGAAAGCCCGCGATGAATCACGTCGTAGAACTGATCCGCTTCGCGCCGCCGAAGTTCAAAGAGTGCTGGCACATCGGCGGGTTTGAAGTCGCTTTCCGATGGACAGAGGACGAGATCGATCGTTGCGCGAGCGCCTGCAGCAAGCGTGAGGCGATGCCAAAGTCCGGCCTTTGTGCCGCGTGCGCGTGTATTCACGGCATCGGCGCGTCCGTCGACGATGCGCGCGTGAAACGCATCCTTCGGTTGTCGCGTTGCCTGTTCCGCACTCGGCTTCAAGCCAAAGTGCTTTTCAGCGTTGGTTTCGTTCTCACAAAAGAGGGGTTCACAAAGGGCGGCCGATGAAGCAGAAGCAGCGTCGTTCCGTTGACTTGCCTCGGTGATCAGCGGTGTTCCCGCACGGAGTTCCATCGCGCCGAGTGCGAAGCACGTGGCAACCAACGCGTCGCGCGAGCGAGCGCCTTCAATCGAAGGACGCACCGCATCTTGGCGCCATGACCAAGTGTTGCGGAAAAACAACTGCGGAATCACGTGTATTTCCGCAGTTTCTGGCCCGCGATTCACAACCTCGATGCGCATCGCCGTTTCGCGTTCGTCGCGCTTCGCGTATGTCACCCACACTTCAAAGAAGCGGTCGTCGTCGATGATGCCCGTGTCGAGCAACTCAAACTCGGGTTCAAGTTTCGTTCGACTTCGATTCTCGTTGACGAGCGTTTCGTACGGAAATGCTCGCTGTGGATACGCGTACATCATGCGATTCCACGCGTGACTCGGCAACGCGTCGACGTGCCACCAGAGTTCCTTTGCATCCTCGCCGTGATTTCCCTCGGAGTTGGTGAGCCCGAAGAGACGCTCTTTCAGAATGGAATCGCGGCCATTCCAAAGTGCGAGTGTGAGACAGAGGTGTTGATCTTTGTCGCACCAACCTGCGAGTCCATCTTCACCCCAGCGATAGGCGCGGCTGCGCGCGTGGTCGTGCGGGAATGAGTCCCACGCGGCGCCGTCGGGCGAGTAGTCCTCACGCACCGTGCCCCATTGGCGACACGAGACATACGGCCCCCATGTGCGCCAATGCGCGAGGCCCGCGCGGGTATCGCGAAGGCGCGCGTGTTCGGCCGAATGATGACTCGGATGCGCGCTCATGAAGAGGTCCGTTCTGCTGAAGTTTGCGTGAGAACGCTGCGAAAACCTTCGCTGCGTGCAGTCCGAAGCGCGTCGAGCATGCAGCCGACGCTCCACGCTTGCATCGGACAACCGCGCGGATCATGTGGAGCATCGCCGTCGGCGATTTCTGCGATGGAACCTAAGCCGCCATCGCGCAGTTGCCCTGCAAGATCGGCGAGCGTGAGTTGTGCCAAACGTTCGCCCCGCGCGCGATCAGCGCGGAACTCTGCGCGCAAGCGCAAGCCCGTGAGAAACGGCCACGCGGTTCCGTTGTGATAGGCGAAGTCGCGTGAACGCTGATCACCTTCGTATCGCCCGCGATATCCACGCGTTGTGGGCGCGAGTGTTCGCACGGCAAGCGGTGTTGCAAGTTGGGCACTGATGCGTGCGAGTGCACGCGTTCGCCAATCGGAGTCGATGGAAACGTGGTCGGCCGCGAGAGCGAACAACTGATTCGGACGAAGAAGATCGCCGACGCTTCCATGGCTGCCGAGTTCGCCCGCCATGTCGGACGATTCGAGAACGTCGCGAAACGCCTGTGTTTCTGGGCTCCAGAACCGCGTGAAAGATGTTTGTGTTCTCGCAGCATGAGTTTCAAGCCATGCTGCAGTGACCTCATCTTTCGCCGGCGACTCCGCACGGAGCGCGGCCGCCAGTCCCATCAGCGCTTCGATCCACAGCGCGCTCAATTCAACCGGTTTTCCCGCGCGCGGAGTGACAACCGTGCCGTTGACTTTCGCGTCCATCCACGTGAGTTGGAATCCAACTTCACCTGCGCGCACGAGTCCATCGGCGTCGATTCCAATGCCGTGCTGCGTTCCGGCGATGAAGTGTTCAACGATTCCGCGAAGTGCTGGTGTCACGTTCGCAAGCCACGCGCCGTCATTCGATGCGCGGAAAACGCTTGTTGCGGCGATGATCGCAAGAAGCGGTGCATCTGCAGCGTGATACTCAGGCTCGCTCGTTTCATCGGGGAAACGATTTGGTAAGAGCCCGTTCTGCACGTGATCGAGAAACGTTTCGACGACGAGTTTCGCGTCATCGACGCGGCCTGTTTGGAGAAGCAGGCCTGGAAGCGCGAGCATTGCGTCACGGCGGGGGCAGGTCTGCCCCGGCCTCCATGCACGGACTTGCGGCAAGACTTGCCGCTTGCTCGGGTCGGCGGCGGTTACCAAAGGTTGCAGCCCGCACGCAACGGCCGCGGTTGCGGCTAGGGTGAGCGGCTTTGTCGCTGGACTCGCAGGCC
>JAIYCA010000163.1 GCA_027488265.1 Planctomycetaceae bacterium | reverse complement strand
GTGAGGACATCCGCGTCATTGAGCAGCGTTTCGATTTCGAGCTGCTGCGTTTCGTCGAGCGTGGCGGGGGCGCTGACGTTCGATTCGATTGCAGCTGCGCGTGCTTGAAGCGCGAGCGCCGCTTCCGGCGTCTCCGCTTTCGGATACGCGCTCATCCACCAGAGCACCACGCAAATGGCGAGAATCACCGTGCCCGCGTTCTTCAAGAAGACGATGGCGCGATCCCATGTCGTCAGCAAAGCGGCGCGGAGATCGGGCAGTCGATAGGGCGGTAGTTCGAGCACCATCGGCCGACTCTTTCCTCGGAGCACCGTCTTTCGAAAGAGTGCGGCGGTCAGCAGGGCGGCGATCGCGCCGAGCGCGTAACAACCAGCAAATGCAAGCCCTGCGAGGAACGCTGAGTGCGGGAACAGAATCGAAACGAGCAACACGTACACACCAACGCGCGCGGAGCAACTCATGAAGGGCGCGACGAGAATGGTCGCGAGTCGATCTTTCGGATCTGGAATGAGCCGCGTCGACATGATGCCGGGGAGCGCGCATGCGTGACTCGAAAGCAACGGCACAAACGCTTGTCCTGGCAAGCCGAAACGACACATGATGCGATCCATCACGAACGCCGCGCGCGCGAGGTAGCCGGTGTCTTCAAGCAGTGCGAGCAGGAAGAAAAGAAGGCAAATCTGCGGCAAGAACACCACGGTTCCCGCGACGCCACCAATCACGCCATCGACGAGCAAACTCGAGAGATCGCCTTCAGGAAGCGCTGCAGCGAGCGAAGTGCCAAGCCACGCGCATGCATCCTCGATCAACGTCATCGGCAGTTCTGCCAAGCGATAAATCGTGAAGAAAACCGCCGCCATCGCGAGGATGAAAACGATCGCGCCGAGAATCGGATGCGTGAACGCCGCGTCGAGACGATCGGTCAAACGATCGCTCTCGCCGCCGATGGTGTTTGGTCCGCCGACGCTCGCGGTGACGGTCTCGTCGACCCACGTTGGCGCGAGGCACGCCGCAAGTGATTGCGGTGAAAACTCGCGCGCTGCACGGACCGCTGCGAGCAATGGTTCGACACCGGTGCCCGCGCGGCCGTTCGCCTCCACGCACGGAACGCCGAGTGCGCTTGCGAGTCGTTGCGCATCGACGGACAAGCCGCGCGCACGCGCCAAATCAGTCATGGTGAGCGCAACCGCGATCGGCCGTCCAAGCGCGGCGACCGAACGCAAAAGCCGCAAGCCGCGCGCGAGATTCGTCGCGTCGAGGACCACAAGCAGCGCTTCCGGCATGCAACCTTCGAGCCGGCCGGCGAGACAATCGCGGCAGAGCTTCGACTCGGGCAACTCGAGGTCGATCGCGTAGACGCCAGGAAGATCAACAAACTCAACTTCTGCGCCACCAAGTGCACACGTACCAACGCGTGCTTCAACGGTCGAACCGGGGAAATTTGCGGTCTTCGCACGCACACCGCACAGACGATTGAAGAGCGACGTCTTGCCGACGTTTGGGTTGCCCACCATCGCAACGCGCGTCGGGGCGAGCAGTTCCGCGCGTGGCGTGGCGCGTACGTCGGTCGATGGGTGATCGGGAGCGGTGCTCATCCGTGCGGCTCTTGAGTTTTGGAAGGTGGGAGAAGCGCGAACGCGTTACGCGATCGGCGGATCGATCGGCTTCTTCGCGTCGATGGCGAGGCCTTCGGCGGCACAGCAGGCGGTATCGGGGCAGTCGCAGGGGCGCGTCAGGATGCGGCGCGCGAGATCGGGCGAGAGTCCAAGTCGCGTGGCATCGACTTGAATGATGCACGGCCCGCCGCCGCCTGATCGACACACCGTGAAAGAGCAGGTTTCATCGAGTCCCATCGCGCGCAGCACTTCGAGGTCTTCCTTCGAAAGCGTTGCACCCGCGACCATCGCCCGATCGCCGCGCTTCAACTGCGTGAGCGGCAGTCGAATCGAGGTTTCGCGCGCGATCGGGTTCGGCTTCGGTTCAGACATGACGGCGGACATGGGGTCGGAATCGTATTGCGACTCAGTCTCAACTGCAACTTGAGAGACTCCTCATCGATGCTGCAGGCGCGGTCGGGCGCACCCGGACGGGTCGGCGGAGTTCGCCGAGGTGCCCGACTCCGTTTCTAGGCGGGCCCAACTTCTCGGGCCTCGCGGATGAAGTTCGAGGGGCACCACCGCGAACCCGAACCAGAGACAAATCCTCGTTTTTGTGAGCCCTATTGAAGGCTGGCGTTCCCCGCGCCGATCGACGCGGCATGCGCCTCTGGTTCCAGCGCATGGCTTCTTTCCTCCGCGCGGACGACACCGAGGTGGCGTCGGTGCGGGCGATCCTACGAACGGCGGCGCTGCGGTCGGCTTCGATCGGCGTCGGGACGCTCGATGGCGTCGCGCTCCCGAGCCCACTTTCGGGACACGTCGAGGACTTGGAGGAAGGCCCCGCGGGTGCGCTTGTCATCAGTCGTCCGCACGACGGCCCTGCGCGACGTGAATTGGTTGCTGGCGAAACGCTGCATCTCTCGATCGCGGCCGACAGCGGGTTCCACCACGGCGATGTCGAAGTGATCGGGCGTTGGACCGCGGGCCTCGGAGCGATGAAACGCTACGGCTACCGCGTCACCGTCCCGAAGGCGTTGGTCCATGAGGAACGACGCTCCCTCCATCGTGTACCGGTGGCCTTCGATCTTGCGCCGCGCGCGCGACTCTGTCGTCCGACTTCGCTTGCCGAGGTTGGCGAAGGAACGGTCGTCGATGTCTCCGAGGGTGGCCTCTGCTTGCGGGTCGAGCTTGCGGGTCTGGTGCGTGCGGAAGAACAGGTGGTCGTGCGTGCCGACTTTCCCGCGTTCTTTCCGGTGATTCACACTGAAGTCGCCATCGCGCACATCATGCCTGCGCGAAAGGCTGGACTTTCCGATGTTGGTTTGCGGTTTCTTGAGCCGCAAGTCGAACTTGGTCGCGCGATTCGGCAACTCGAATTGCGCCGCGTCAATCGCGCTGGCGCCGCGTAAAACCGCGGCGAAACCCGCCAATCCCGTCGTTCTCAGGCTTCGGAAGATTCGTCCGCACCCTGACTCTCTGGCGAGCCTCGATCGCTTTTCTCGGCGCGATACCGCGCACGTCGTGCCGCGTACTCCTCGGGCGACGTCGGCAAATCCATGGGCTTCCCTTCGAGATGAAGCGCATGCAACTTCTTGAGGAACGGCACGCACCACTGGCAGCCCGTCCCCGCGCCCAAACACTCCGAGATCTGACTCGCCACCCGCGGCTCTTCGCGCGCGATGAAGTTCGCGATCTTCCGGAGCGACACGTGGAAGCAGAGGCAGACGTGGTCGTCGGGGTCCATTCAGGCAGCGTATCGAGGGAGGGAGTTCGTCGAGAAACCTCGCGAAATTCTCCGCCAAAGCGATGCAAGAGCGCGAAGTGGTTCGTGTGCCACGGGTACCATCGCGGAACCCTTCGAAGGAGGCCGTCATGGATCGAATTCGCCAACTGATTGCGATCGCCCGCCGACGTCAAAAGCTGCGGTTGTTCGTCGCTGATCTCGGCAACGGACTCGTCGCGGCGGCGATCCTCGGCGTGCTGCTCGTCCTCTTCGCAAAGTTCGCGCCCGAGAGCGCGTTTGCGAGTGAAAACGCACCGCGCGGTTGGGCGTTCGTTGCGATTCTCGCGGCCGCCGTGGCGCTCACCGTGATCATCCTGATGGTGTTGCGTGCGTTCCGCGGTGTGCATGCCCAGGTCGCAAGTGACGAACTCCAAGCACTCGCCATCGATCGCGAACTCAAACTGGACGAACGCTTGGTGAGCGCGCTGCATCTCGAGCGCTCACAAGATGCTTTTGCCCGCGCGGCGGTTGCTGATGCCGTCGAAGTTGCGTCAAAGCCAGAGATGCCCGCGAAGGTGCGCGCAGCGTTTCCAGTTCCGATCGCGCAGCGCGCGTGGTGGTCGCTCGCGGCGATCGCTGCTGCCGTCGCTGCGTATCTCTACGCGCCGCGCTACGAGTGGCCCGCAGAAGAAGTTCCGCCCACGGAACAGGCGCGCTTGGCCTCGAAGAAAGTGACCGAAGAGGCTCTCGAGCGCGTGAAGGCTGAAGTTGAAAGCGCGAAGGCGCTTCCTCCCGAGTTGAAGGATTCGATGAAGCAACTCGCCGAGAACGCAGAAGCGAAAGTCGGCGGCGAATTCGACGACGACGCACGTCGTGATGCGATTCGTCGAATGAGCGAGATTCAGCGGAAAGTCGATGATCTTCGCGATCGCGCCGAGGTGCGCAAGGCCGAGGCGCTCAAGAAAGATCTTGCCGGTCTTGAGAAGCAAGAGGGCGAGACTGCGAAGTTTGGCGAAGCGATGGCGAAGGGCGATTTCGCGGCGGCGAAGGAAGAGCTCGGCGAACTCGCGAAGAAACTCGACTCAGGCACGATGAGCGAGGACGAAAAAGCCGCCGCGCGTGCGGCGCTTGAGAAGATGGCGAATTCGCTCGAGAACCTCGCGGAGAAGCAAGAGTCACTGAAGGATGCGCTTGAGAAGGCTGGACTCGACAGCCAACTCGCGAACAATCCGCAGGCACTCGAGCAGGCGATCAATGAAGGCAAGGGTCTCACCGAGCAACAGAAAGAAGAATTGCGCAAAGCGGCCGCTGGTGCGAAAGCAAGTCAGCAAGCGCTGAAGAACATGGCGAAGTCGGTGCAGAAGGCTGCGCAGAAGCCACCGCAATCGAAGCAGCCGGAGTCCAAGCCGCCCCAACCGCAAAACCAACAACAAGGTCAACAGCAAGGTCAACAGCAAGGCCAGCAACAGGGCCAGCAGCAAGGTCAACAGCAAGGCCAGCAACAGGGCCAGCAGCAAGGCCAGCAACAGGGCCAGCAGCAAGGCCAACAACAAGGCCAACAGCAAGGCCAACAACAAGGCCAGCAGCAGGGTCAACAGCAAGGTCAGCAGCAAGGTCAGCAGCAAGGCCAGCAGCAAGGCCAGCAGCAAGGCCAGCAACAGGGCGAGTCTGGGCAACAGGGTGAGTCCGGCGAGTCGGGCAGCGAGTCCATGCAAGGACTCTCTGAGATGGCGCAATCGCTCTCGGAACTCGAGATGACCGAGCAGATGCTTTCTGAAGCGGAGGCGCTCGCGAACATGGCCGAGCAAGAGTCGCAGTCGCTCGGCGAAGGCATGTGTAAGGGCGGACAAAACTCCAATCCGGGCAGCAACCCGAGTGGTCAGCCAGGCATGACCCCTGGCCAACAGCGCGGCATGCAAGGTGGCCGAGCGCAGGGTGGAAACACAGGCAAAGCGAAGACTCCCACCGGTACGAAGTCGCAGAAAGCGCAGTCGAAGAATGCCGGCGGCGATGTGATCGCGCGTCAGCTCATTGAGAATCCCAATCCTGAAGTCGGCGCGAGCGTCATTCCCACCGAGTCGATTGGCGAAGCCGTCGATGGCGGATCCGGTGCGTCGGTCGGTGAGGATCAAGTGCCCGCGCATCTGAAGGACACGCACAAGCACTACTTCGGCACGATCAAGAAGAAGATCGGCGCGGGTGGCGGTGCGAGCGGCAGTGGAGGCGGCGGGGGCGGCGCGGGTTCGGCATCGAATGCAGCACCTGCTTCAACACCTGCTTCAGCACCTGCGGGAAACGCGACTCCGCCAAAGCAATGAAGGATGGCTGCGCACCTCGCAATGTGAAGGCGTGCATGATCTCGTACGCATGTATGCGCTCAAGCATGCTGAACTGAAAGCGCGAGTAAGAGTGGGAGCCGAACTTGAAGCGTGCATTGATGGCTGAAACATCCGCGTCGTTCTGTGACGTTCACGTCTCGCGTCGTGCGTTTCTCAAGTCAAGCGCGCTTGCGTTGCCCGCGATCGCCGCGACTTCAGCGAGTCTCGCATCGTGTGCGGCGCGCGATGGTGAGGTTGTGGTCTACATCTCCGTGGACGACGTACTCGCGCGCGAGTTGCTCGCTGCCTGCACGAGTGCGACCGGCGTGAAGGTGCTACCAGTCTTCGATACCGAGGCGACCAAGACCACGGGGCTCGAGCAGCGCATTCGCGCGGAGTCGAATCGCCCGCGCGCCGACATCTTCTGGTCGAGCGAAGCGTTCGCGACCGCGCGGTTGGCCGCCGATCGACTCCTGCGGCCAGTGCCGACGGCAATGATCGAGCGCTGGCCTGCCGCGCATCGAGATCCAGACGGGCGTTGGATCGCGTTCGCGGCGCGCGCGCGTGTCGTGGCGTATCGCTCCGATCGCGAGGTGGTGGTGCCCGAAACATGGGCGGCGTTCGCCGATCCTGCGCTTCGTGCGAACAAGGCTTCGGGAAACGGTGGAGATCCATGTATCGCGATCGCCGATCCGCGATTCGGTACGACGCGCGGACACGTCGCGGCGCTCGATGCCGTGTGGAGTGCCGCGCGATCGAAGGCAACTTCCGCGACCGAGCAAGTAACTTCACCGAGCTGGGAGTCGCCCACCCTCGAACGATGGATCGACGGATTGCGCGCGAACGGCGTTCGAGTGCTTTCTGGCGGCAACGCGGCGACAGTCGATGCCGTTGCCTCCGGTGAAGTGACGTTCGGATTCACCGACTCGGACGATGTGTTCGCAGCACAGGCGCGAGGTTTGCCCATCGCGTTCGCGTTGCCGCGAACGTTTTCGAACGGTGTTGCAGGCGGCGGCACGATGCTCGTCCCGAACACCGTCGGACTCGTCGCGGGTCGCCCTGAACGTGCGGAAGTTGACGCGGTGCTCGCGTGGATTGCGTCGGCAGAGTGTGAGCGATTGATCTGTCGATCACCGTCGCGCAATCTTCCCATCGGCCCAGATGCGGCAACGGTTTCTGCGGAGTGCAGCGCTGCGTTCTCCGAAGCTGATCCGCTCGCGTTTGACGTGGCTGTGTTGGCGAAGAGCGCAGATCAAGTTGCTGCCCGCGCACGATCTCTGCTCGAACATGGCTCGGAGAAGGCCTGATCGATGCCGAATCGCGATGACCGATCTCGGTGGAAACGCCAATTGAAGCGCTGGCTTCGTCCGGCGCAACTCGCGGCATTCCTCGCGCTTTTGATCGCCGTGGTTCTCGCTGTCTTACCCGCGGTCTCACTCGTCGTTGGCATGATTTTCGGCGACGCGTTGGGTGGAGGCGCTTCAAGAAGTGCGAACACATCGATGATTGCCGCCCCGGACGCGCCAAGCGGAGCGTTCGCCTTGCTTGTGCGAAGTATGGGCTGGGCGCTCGCGGCTTCGTGCACTGCGACAAGTCTCGTGTGGGGTGCAGCGCGCATCGCGCGACGAGAACGCGACTCTGCGCCGCGCACCATCGCGACGGCGTCGATCTTCGTGCCGTTGATTTTGCCGCCCTGGCTTCTTTTTGCGGCGATATGGCTTTCGGTTGGGCCCGGAACGTGGATTGGTGATCTCGCGGAACGCATGGACGAGGTGCCACTTGTTCGCATGTTCGCGCTGTTCGCGGCGACCACCGTGTGGGCGATGGCGCCCGCGTTCGGCGTGCTCCTTCTTCTCGGCTCGCAGCGACAGGAGCGAAGTGACGCGTTGCTCGCGCTCGACGGCGCGGGCAATTTCACACGCCTCCGCGCGGCACTCGCCCGCGATGCGCGCGGAATCGCAGCAGCGATCGCGCTACCAACGGTGTTCTTACTCTCTGAAACCACGGTCTACGACCTCGCACTCGTTCCGACCTACGGCTTCGAAGTTCGTGCGCGCGAAGCACTCGGTGCGCGCCCCTCAGAACTTCTCTTCGCCGCGTGGCCTGTGATGCTCGCAGCGCTCGCGTGCGTGGTGTTCGCACTACGGCTCGTGGCGATCGACCGTGCTCGCGCGCTTCGCGAACGCGATGCCGCGCAGCGTGCGGAGTTCTCGCGCGTTGGAACCGCGCTCCTCGCCGCAGCGGCACTTCCAGCGCTGTTCCTGACGGCACTCTTTGTCGCAGCACTTCGCACAACACCGCGACCTGGCGACTTTCTGCGCCTCCACGGTACGTCTGCGGGGGCCTCACTTACGACCGCAGCCATCGCCGCAGTGATCGTTGCGTTGTTCGCCGTCGCGTTACGGCTTGCACTCGATAGCCGACGATCTGAGCCAACGCGCAGGCTTTATCGACTCGCTCTCATTGCGGCCGGTTCGACGTGTTTCGCCGCGCTCGTTCCGGGGACCGTGCTCGCTGCGGCGCTCGAGAGTGCCTACAACCACGCGTTCACCGCGTGGATCTACGACGGTCCGGCGATCTTGGTGTTCGTGCTCGCAGCGCGTGCGTCGATCGTCGCCGTGCTCATCGCGTTCGCGTCGCATCTCTGTGAGCCTGAATCCGCGGGCCGACTGCGCGCGCTTGATGGCGACGGAGTCCGCGGGGTTTGGCGCACACACCGACACGAGCTTGCAGCCCTCGCGGGTGCTGCGTTTGTGGTTGGTTTTGGATGGAGTCTTGGCGAACTCACCGCAAGTGGTCGACTGGCGCCTCCAGGCATGCCATGGCTCGCGACCGACATGCTCAACGCGATTCACTACCAACGACCGGAGACAGTGCTCCTTGGCGCGATTGCGCTCGTTGGTGTGGCGTGGTTCGGCGCGTTCCTCGTGACGCGTGCGGTGCGTGCCATCACGGTTCGAAATCTCTCGCGCGGCGCATCGATTTGGGTCTTCGTGCTGCTCGCCGCGGGCGTGGCGCTTCCTGCATGTTCAGAGCGCGACGGCACCGGAACGCTTCCACCGACCAATCTTGCTGGCGAGCCCGATCCACCGGGATTCGATCGCGATGCACCCGTCGTGCGACGCCCACTCGAGGTCACTCGTGCGCTTGAAGGTGTTGGGCGCGGAAAGGGCCAGTTCAACGGGCCGCGTGTGCTCGCCACCGATGTGGTGACCGGCGACATCTACGTCATCGACAAGGATGCGCGCGTCCAGCGCTTTGCGCGCGACGGGACGCACATCTGCGAGTGGCGTATGCCGAAGAAAGACCGCGGTAAGCCTGTCGGCGCAACGGTTGCACCCGACGGTTCGCTTGTCGTTGCCGATACACACGAACATCGCATCGTCGCGTATAGCCCAGAAGGCGAGATCCGATGGATGCTTGGCGAGTATGGGCGCGAGCATGGGCAGTTCATTTATCCGACCGACATCGTGTTTGCGCCAGACGGTCGAATGTTCATCGCCGAGTACGGCGGTAACGACCGCATCCAAGTGTTCGATGGCGATCGGCGCTTTCTGTACGCCTTCGGAACGTCGGGCTCTGGGCCCGTCGAGTTTCTTCGGCCACAAGCGATGGCGCTCGATGCCGAGCGCGACGAACTCTACATCGTGGATGCGGGCAATCATCGCGTGCAGGTCGTCACGACCGATGGCGAGTTTCGCCGCGAAATCGGCGGGACTGGCCGCGAAGCGGGGAAGCTCGCCTATCCCTTCGGCATCGTGCTCCTCATCGATGGAGTCCCTGTGACTTCGCAAACGCTGGCGGCAGCTGCTGAGACGTCTGCGGCAGAGGTTCGAGCGGCGGGCGTGACCGAAGCCGCCGCCGCAAACTCAGCGGTCGCCTCCTCTGCGGAGGATGAGCACCCTCGCGAAATCGTCGTGGTCGAACACAGCAACCATCGTGTGCAGCGGCTCGATGCGCGAACGGGCGAAGTGCGCGGTGTTGCTGGCGGAATCGGCCGCGAGAGTGGACGACTCAAGTATCCTTGGGCCCTCGATGCGATGGGTGTCGGCCCGGATGGGAGAGCGCTGCTTGCGCTCTGCGATCAAGGCAATTCGCGCATCGTTGTTTTTCCGTTTCCGTAACGACGCTCGCGACGTGCTCCACGAGACAATTCGTATCCGCACTCGCTGAGTATCTCGATAGAGATCATCCTTCGAAACACGACAGCCGCTTCTTTCGATTTCACCACCATGCAATTCGAGCGACCCATCTTCCTCTTCCTCCTTGCCTTGCTGGTGCCCGTGGTGGTGCTCGCGTGGAAGAGTCGCAAGAGCGAAGAGGCGTGGAAGTGGTGGTCGAGTCTTGTGCTGCGCACGCTGGTGGTGCTCGCGCTGGTCGTTGCGATCGCGCAGCCGTCGTTCGTTCGCCGTGGCGAAGCGCTGACGACTGCGTTCGTGCTTGATCGAAGTCGTTCGATTCCACAGCCGCTCTTGAAGCAATCGCGTGAGTTCGCGCAGCGTCTCGTCGAGCAGAAAGAGAAGCCCGAAGATCGCGTGGCAGCGGTCACCGTCGGACGCGAAGCTGAAATCGCGGCGCAGCCCGACGCGCGTTCGATCATCGCCGGTGACGAACACGCCGGCGATCGCGACGCAAGCAATCTCGCCGCGGGCATTCGACAAGCGTTGTCGATTCTTCCGGCGGATACCGCGAAGCGCATCATTCTCGTCTCTGACGGCAATGAAAACGTCGGCAACGCGCTCGCGGAAGCGGATGTCGCGAAAGCGAACGGCATTCCGATCGACGTGATCCCGCTCGAGTACGAGTCACCAAACGAAGTCGTTTTCGAAAATCTGAAAGCGCCGACGCGCGCGCGACCCGGTCAAACGCTCGATCTGCGCATGCTGTTGCGCAGTCAGCGCGCCGCGCGCGGTACGGTTTTCCTCCGCGACGGTGGACGTCCCGTCGATCTCGATCCAGATAGCCCTGGCGACGGACTCGCGGTCGATCTCGAGCCTGGCCCGCGCACGATTTCGCTTCCGTATCCCGTCGAAGGCGCGGGCACGCGTCGATTCGAAGCGGTGTTCGAGCCCGCCGACGACTCGCAAGACGCGGGCCTCGAGAACAATCGCGTCACTGCGGTGACCTTCGTCGATGGCGAGGGCGTCGTTCTCGTGGTCGATCCCACTGGTGGTGAAGCCGCGGCGCCGTTCATCGATGTCCTCCGCAAGAGCAATCTTGAAGTTGCCGTCGTTCAACCAGAAGCGCTCGGCGGCGGAAGCGATGTCTTCTCGGGGTACGACGCGATTGTCCTCGCGAATGTCCCCAAGTGGTCGATCGACGGCGAAACGGATCGTTTGCTTCGCGCGTACGTGCATGACCTCGGCGGCGGCCTTCTCATGCTTGGCGGCGATCAGAGTTTCGGTGCCGGCGGCTGGATCGATAGCGACGTTGCGTCGGTGCTTCCTGTGAAGCTCGATCCGCCTGCCACGCGGCAAATGGTGCGCGGCGGACTCGTCTTGGTCGTGCACTCCTGCGAAATGCCGCAGGGAAACTATTGGGCACAACAAGTTTCGATCGCCGCGATTGAAGCGCTCACACGTCTCGATTTGATCGGAATCATCACACTCGTGAATGGGCCGACGTGGTCGCATCCGCTTCAAGAAGCGGGCGACAAGTCGAAGGCCGTGGCGGCCGCGCGGTCGCTGATCGTCGGCGACATGTTCGATTTCGAGGGCTCCGTCTCGATGGCGATCAAGGCGCTCGAAGATTCGCGCGCGGGCCAGCGCCACATCATCATCATCTCCGACGGCGACCCCGCGCCTCCGACGCAGGCGACGATCAACCGCGCGATTGCCTCGAAAGTCACGATCACCACCGTCATGGTGTCGGGGCACGGCACGCAGCAAGACTACGTCAACATGAAGTGGACGGCGGAGTCGACGGGCGGTCGCTTCTACGAAGTCACGAATCCGAAGAACCTCCCAAAGATCTTCACGAAGGAAGCAGCAGTCGTTTCGCGCAGCTTGGTTGTGGAGGGCGATTTCCAACCGTCGGTCGCGCCGAGTTCGAGTGGCCCCTTGCGTGGAGTTTCGGCGGTACCTGCGCTCGCGGGCTACATCCTGACAGTTCCGCGTGAAGGGCTTGCGCAAGTCGAGATCGCGAATCAAACGGCGGAGGGTGTGGATCCCATCTACGCCTATTGGAATCACGGGCTGGGCCGGTCGATCGCGTTCACGTCGGATGCTGGCACGCGTTGGACGAAGTCGTGGACGACGTGGGGTGAGTATCGCGCGTTCTGGGAGCAATCGATGCGCTGGCTGCTGCGACCGGCAGTTCCAACCAACGCGCAAGTGCGATCGCGTGTCGAGGGCGACACGGCGATCGTTGACTTGGAAGCAACCGATCCCAATGGCGGATTCGCAACCAATCTCGATCCCACCGCGATGATGGTGACGTCCACCGGCGATACACGCGAGTTGACCGCTGTGCAGATTGGGCTCGGTCGCTGGCGCGCGGAGTTCCCCGTCGCCGAAGCGGGCTCGTACCTCGTCAACTTCGGACTTGGAAAG
>JAIYCA010000037.1 GCA_027488265.1 Planctomycetaceae bacterium | reverse complement strand
GAGCCACGCGAGGCCGTCGTACGTACCTCCCTGTCCGCGGCGTTCAAAGCGTTCCGGCGCCACAACAGCGCGACGCGGCCGTTCATCTGGCACCGCCTCAGCCGCGATCGCCTCTGCAATATCGAAGTATTTCTCGAGCAAAAGCGGCGGAAGCGCGAGCGTGTCACCCGTCGTATCGAAGCCTTCGCCGATCTCATCGGCGGGAAGCATGCGCTCGACGATCACGTCAGCTGCATCCACGCCGAAGACATCATGCACGGAGCCCGCGTACTGCGCACGATTCAACCGACGAACGTTTGGAACCTCGCGCGTCGTCGGAGCGACAACCGCATCGATCGCAGCGACGGCGGCTGCATACTACTCGCGTGTCGGCCGAATCTCTTCGTCGGCTGGCGGCATATCACGCTTGGCAAGTCGCTTGCGAAGCGCGCGCAACGGCGCTTCGCCGATCTGGTTTCGTTCGAGCGCAGGTGCGAGATCGAGCCCACCTTTGCCGCGCGGCCCATCGTGACAGTCGATGCAATGCGCCTCCAAAAGTGGCCGAATCTCTGCAGGAAGCGCGACATCCTTCGCCTCGCCTCCTGCGCGCAACGAAACGTGCGAGATACTCACCGCTGCAGCGGCAACGAAGATGGACGCGATCGAAGTCACAACTTAGCGTTCGATCTTTGCACGGAATGGAATCATTGGAAGTCCTGCGCCGTTTACGACGTTCGCGCGCTCGGGGTTGTTCTGCCACGCGTACACGACTTCCACCGGATCCGCCACGCCTGGCGCCGAGAGCACGATGCCATCGCGACCTTCATCCATGATCAACGCGTTTGCCCACACGAACTTTCCATCTGCGCCCGCGAGAGCGAAGCCGCCTGGATTTTTGTCTGGATTTCCGCCGACAGCGTGCAATCCCTGCGCATGATCGAAGCGCAATCGAACGTTGCTCCCATTTTCACGCGTTGCACTCGCAAGTTCAGGGCCTTGCCACGCGACGTTCGCTTCGCCGTACACGGTTGCACGCGCCCACGCTGCAAGACGCTCGCCCACTTCACGCTTCTTGCGCGGATGGATGTCGGCTGCGTCGCCGAGATCAATCGCGCTTGCAAATCCGCCACGACCTTCACGCGCGCCGCGGAATTGCGCCTCGCGCAAGAGTGCCCACGCACCTTGCGCAGGTTCATTCTCGACGAATGGCTGGAATGCAGCAAGCTGCACGATGCCCCACGCGAGTTCGGGATTGCCCGACTTCACACGCCACGATTCCATCAAGAGTGGAAGGAGGTTTCGATACTTTTCTGGCTCACCAGCGTTTGATTCGCCTTGGTACCAAATCGCGCCGCGCGCAGGGAACGTGATCGCGGGTGCCATCATGGCGTTCCAAATCGCGGCAGGCTCGTGCGGCTCTGTTCCAGGTGATTTCGTCATGTCGCGCGCAACAGGTGCTGCGACGCGTGGCACACCGCCACCTTGACGCCATTTCCACACGCCTGCGAGATCGATCGACGTGTCGCTTCCGGCGAGTACGAGCTTCATCGGACCATTCGCAATGCCGCCTTGGCCGTGCAAATCAAGTGCCGCGATCGTGATTTGGTGCGTACCCGCCTTCAATCCACTTGGAATCTCGTAGGTGCGACGACGCGTCCAATCACCCACAGTGTTTCCAACTTCAACACCATCGACGAAGACGAGATCCGCGTCATCGATCGGAGGAAGTACGAGCGTTAGCGGGCGATCGGCCCACGCACTCGGCACGTCGATGGAGCGCGTGAACCACACAAAACCGTCGAATCCATCGAGTTTCGCATCGAGCGCGGAGTAGAACGCGGGCAACGTCGCATCACGCCACGCTTGAGGGAAGTCTGCGTTTTTCTGCGGCGTCGACCATGACTCCCGACCGGTCGTTTCATCGGCAAGTGCACGCTTCCAATACTCCGCTCGCGCAGCGCGGAATCGTTCAACTTCTTTTGCTGCCTGTGCATCGCGTGCATCCGCGCCAATCGACTCAAACTCAGTCACACGCGATTCAACACTTTGCGCGGCCTCGCGAATCGCTGGCACAGTCGACGCCAACATCAGATCTCGCGGAATCCACGGCTCAATTCGTGTTCCGCCCCACGAGATGTCGACTAGGCCAATCGGGACTTCGAGGTCAAATGCACGCGCGAGATCCGCGCCGAACCAGAAGCCCACAGCGGTGAAAGAACCGACGGTCTCCGCCGATGCGACGCGCCATGCACCAGGAACGTCGGCTGCTGGCCGCGCGGCAGTCACATGCGGCGCTTTGAAGGAGCGAATCGGCAGTTTCGCCGCGACGGACTTCGCCCGTTCAGATTCGTTTGACGCGTCGACGGACCACTCCATGTTCGACTGACCTGAACAGAACCACACTTCGCCGACAAGCACATCCGCAACCTTCGCATTTCCGCTTGGTGCGGTGACAACGAGTTCGCGCGGCTCGAGCGATGCCTCCATCGCAGGAAGCTCGATCGAGAAACGACCGTCCTTTCCGGCGAGTCCCGATGCACGTGCCGTTCCGAAGACTACTTCGACGCGCTCGCCCGGCAGCGCGGTTCCCCGCACTGGGATCGGTCGATTGCGCTGCAAAACCGCGTGATCGCGGAACAGCGAGTCGAGCCTGACGTCTGCGGCGGCAGCGGCTGCAATGCAGAGAACCGAAAGCCCCGCGATGGAGGCGCGGGCGGCAAGACCCCTGCACCCAGACGTCGTTGAAAATCCGAAGCACGATGGGGCGAAGGCCGCAGTGAGGAGGTGCATTCTCGCATCGTCACAGGCGGGCGCGGCGAGCGCAAGGGACTGCAAGCTCGCTGCGGCTTTTCAGCGTGTCTGCGGGGAATTTCCGTGATTGCCGGGGGTTGCGCGGACGGCGTGGCAACCCCACCTCCCAAACTCTGGAGACGTTGGTGCAACAAACTCGTCGCATTCTGCATTTTTGCCGCCGCCGAGCCGATAGTTGAACCGTGTCTCGCCGTTTCAGCGCGCCGTGAGGTGCAGTTTCGCGAGCTGCTGTTTCTTGAGGAGTTGTCTGATGTGCGGAGTGCTTGGATTCGCGACTGTGGAAGGTGGAGAACTTGCGTGCGACCGTGGCATGACTGCGGCGCTGCGCGATCTCCTCGCTCATCGCGGACCCGATGCCGCCGGACTCGTGCAGGAACGCAACGTCGCGCTCGCGCATCGTCG
>JAIYCA010000014.1 GCA_027488265.1 Planctomycetaceae bacterium | reverse complement strand
GAAGGTACGCGAAAACGTCGACGCGATGCGTGAAGCATGACCGGCGTTCCCATCTCGCCGCCACCAACGATCCGCCTCCACCCCGTTTGTGCCGTCGCACTGCGCACGTCGTTCGGGTGAGCGCGGCACCGCGAAAGAAACTTCAAGTTGAACCTCGGCTGCGTCTGTTCTCGTCGGGCGCGCGAAGCCCTATGATGAGACTCGGTCGCAACGGAGCGGCCGAGCGAGGTTGCGGGACACCCGCTGGCCCGCTGACCCGCTGACCCTAGGACCGGCCGAGCGCCGTCCAAATCAACGCCAAATCAGGAGTGATTCCGATGGCAGTCAAACTGCCCATCTACATGGATAACGCCGCCACGACCCGCACCGATCCTCGGGCTGTCGAAGCGATGCTGCCGTATTTCACTGAGAAGTTCGGGAACTCTTCCAGCCGCAACCACAAGTTCGGTTGGGAGGGCGAAGACGCCGTCGATCTCGCGCGTGAGCAAGCCGCTGCGCTGATCGGCGCGAGCCCGAAGGAAATCGTGTGGACGAGCGGCTCGACCGAGTCGAACAACCTCGCGATCAAGGGCGCTGCGCGCATGTACGCGAAGGGCCCCGAGGGCACGAAGAACCGCGGCCACATCATCGCGGCCGCGCACGAGCACAAGGCTGTGCTCGACCCGTGCAAGCGACTTCAGAACGAAGGCTTCGATGTCACCTTCCTCCAACCACCCGCGGACGGCGTGATCACGCGCGCGATGGTTGCGGAAGCCATGCGTGACGACACAACCCTCGTGTCGATCATGTGGGGAAACAACGAGATTGGCACGATCAACGAAGTGCCTGAAATCGGTGCGCTTTGCCATGAGCGTGGCGCGATCTTCCACACCGATGCGACGCAATGGGTTGGCAAGATGCCAACGGACGTCGAGCGCGACCACATCGACCTGATGTCATGGTCTGGCCACAAGATGTACGGCCCGAAGGGCGTTGGCGCGTTGTACGTGCGACGTCGCAATCCGCGCGTCCGATTGGAAGCGATCCAAGACGGCGGCGGCCACGAGCGCGGCATGCGCTCGGGCACGCTGAACGTCACCGGCATCGTCGGCTTCGGCAAAGCATGCGAACTCGCGATGCATGAGATGGAAACCGAACGCGAGCGTTTGCTTGGTTTGCGCCGCAAACTCGAGCGCGAGCTTTCGTCGCGACTCGAAGTCGTTCAAGTAAACGGCCACGCAGAGCGCCGTCTCCCGCACATCCTCAACATCAGCTTCGGCTACGTCGAAGGCGAGTCGTTGCTGATGGGTATCAAGGACATCGCATGCTCGTCGGGTTCAGCCTGCACCAGCGCGAGCCTTGAGCCGAGCTACGTGCTCAAGAGCCTCGGCGTCGGCGACGAACTCGCGCACTCAAGCCTCCGCCTTTCGCTCGGCCGTTGGTCGACGGAAGAAGAGGTTGATTACGCGGTCGACGCGATCGTGAAGGCAGTGAACCACCTGCGCACGATGAGTCCGCTGTGGGATCTCTACAAGGAAGGGATCGACGTCAGCAAGATCGAGTGGCAGACGCACTAGCCTTTACGGATCCGGAAAAGGACTTTCCGGATCCTGAGAGGGACAGTGTTTTACGGATCCGAAGAAGTACTCTTCGGATCCTGGGGTTTCGGATCCTGGATGTACGGATCCGGCGAAGTACTCGCCGGATCCTGAGCAAGACAAGCAACGCAACACTTCGCGCGAGAAACGCGCTCTGAAAGGAACACCACCATGGCCTACAGCGACAAGGTCATCGACCATTACCAGCACCCACGCAACGTCGGCAGTTTCGGTACTTCGAAGGAAGTGGCGACGCGCAAAGACGTCGGCGTCGGCATCGTTGGCGCGCCGGAGTGCGGCGACGTCATGCAACTCCAAATCAAAGTCAGCGACACGGGCGTGATCGAAGACGCGAAGTTCAAGTGCTTCGGTTGCGGCTCGGCGATTGCTTCGAGTTCGCTCGCGACCGAGTGGATCAAGGGCAAGTCGATCGACGAGGCCCTCGCGATCAAGAACACGCAAATCGTCGAGGAACTCAGCCTTCCTCCGGTGAAGATTCACTGCTCGGTGTTGGCGGAAGATTCGATCCGCAGCGCCATCGCGGACTACAAGAAGAAGAACGGCGTTGCTGCGGAAACTGCAGCGACGGCGAGCGCCCACTGAGTTGGGAAAGGAACACGAATATGCCAGTCACAGTCACTGAAACCGCCGCACGTCGTATTGATCAGATCATCGCTGAGCACGGCTTCGATGCAGCCACCATGAAGCTTCGCGTGGGTGTGAAGGGCGGAGGTTGCTCCGGCTTCAATTACACCCTCGACCTCACCGAAGTCCAGAAGGACTCGGACGAGGCTTGGACGTTCACCTACGCGCGTACGCCGCGCGTTTCTGCCGCGGCTCTCGGCGAATCCGGATCGGACTCGTCTGGCGGAACGGCAACCGCAACGGCCACCGACGACAATTTCTCGGTGACGATCGTCTGCGATCCGAAGAGTTATCTCTATCTCAACGGCACCGTGATCGACTACAAGGACGAAATCATGGGTTCGGGCTTTGTGTTTAACAACCCGAACTCGACGTCGACCTGTGGTTGCGGTTCGAGCTTCAGCGCGTGAATTGAGATCTCGCTCGCTTTCGTGTCGATGACGCCAAAGGTCGCCGCCGCAGCGGCGACCGCGAGAGTGACGAACACTCGAAACTTGCGGCGGACGCGAACCTCTGGTTCGCGTCCGCCGCTTTTGCTTGCTTTCGTGTCGATGACGCCAAAGGTCGCCGCCGCAGCGGCGACCGCGAGAATGACGAGCGCTCGCATCAGCGCGAACAAACACGTTCATGGCTCATGCAATGCGAGAAGTCTTGTCTTCTCCCAACTCGCCGAGCACGACGAGTGCCTGCGCGCCGAGTGACGCAACCCACGGAACTTCCGCGCCGCAAAGTACGAGGAGTAGCTCTTCGATCGAGTCGGCCGATGCACGGGTGCCGAGCGTGCGGTGTTGCACAAGCATCGCGGCGACAGAGAGTCCGAATGCGAGCAGTCCGGCTCGCCGCGTCGCGGGATCGAGTTGCTCTAGGCCAAGATCGCGCTTTGCCCGCACCTTCATCGCACGAAGCACTTCGATGCCACATTGTGTCGTGAGAAGCTGCTCAACAGGCCCAAAGCCTGCAAGCGGCGCTGTTGGTGCAGTGATTGCGAAGTCAATCGCCTCGCGCGCTTGGTTTGGTTGAGCGAGATGCGTTGCAAGATCAGACATCGCGTCGCCGCCCGCTCTTCGGGCAGCCGCAAGGATGCGCCACGACAACTCCGCAACGTGTGAGTCATCGAGCGGGCTCGCATGATCACGCGCCTCGCTCTCGCGGCTGTGCGTTGACGAAGCGTCGCGCGCAATTTCACGAAAAGAATCACGAGCAGAATCACGAGTCGGGTCGCGCATGTCGCTCATGGCCTCAGTGCCTCCATCAATCGAAGGATCTCGCCGTCGATTTCAGACTCTGGAATTCCATCTCGGTCCAGAAGGTCGAAAATCGCTGAACGCAATTTGCCTGCCGCAGTGCGCACCATGGTGGCAGCCTCTTTCGCTGTGATTCCACGTTCTTCGATCAGCGCCGAATACGGAACGCTGTGAAGATGGTGTCGCTCGAACAACTCCCAATGCACCGACTGGCCCCGCCGTTCACACGCGGCGCGCGCTCGTGCAAGCGCACGTTGCACGAGCTCAAGCGCCCACTCACGCTCGAATGTGCGCTGGGCAGATTCGCGTTCGTCTGCAGGTTCGGCATCCATGCCAGCAGGGAGTCGCTGCGCTCGTCGGACGGTCTCTCGCAGGTAGAACAGGAACCCATTCATGAGCCAACGTCGGAGCGGGAACCCCGAGGCAAGCCAGCGATCGAAGAAGTCAGGCGCTGGGAGTCGCTCGGCGAGGAAGCCTTGCACGAGTTCATGCGGTTCGCCTGCGTTGCGATAGCTTGAACCGCGAAGGTAGCGCTCCAAAGGCCGCGCGTAGCTCGCCATGACATGCGTCACGACCGCGGCACGACCGGGCTCCCCGAGAACGAGTTGTTCACCGATCCAGCCGCGGTTCGTGCTTGGGAAGTCCACGGCACTCGGCGGTTCGGCACTGCTCGGTGAAGGCCCTGATGCCGGCGTCGCAAAGCGCGCTTCGGAAGCACTTGGGTTGGTGGAGTCAACACTCGCGGAGGGTTGACGAGACGTCGCCGCCTCCGCGTTTCCCGCATCGGATCGAGTCTTCGATTGCAGCGTTGGATCGTCCTGCATGGCGTTCGCTCTTCGCTCGCGGCAGGAAGCACTCTCCGTCGCCTGCGCGCGGAAATTCTCTTCAATATTTTCGGATTCCTCGCGCATGGACCCTCGCGGATGCTTCCTCGCTACCTCGCAGTGCATTCGAAAGGCCTGATGGATGGCAGCACGATGGGGTCTACCAACTTGCGCGGAAGCGTAAGTACCTTGAGGACAGGACGATGCGCATCGCTACTCCGGCCGCTGCTGCGGCGCTCGCGTGCGTCGCTGCGGGCACTATGCTCGGCGGCTGCAACCCACGCGCGAACCACACCGGTTTCGAGCACCAGAATCTCAATCTCGAAGATTCGCAGGTTGACTGGATTCCCCACACCTATTTCCGCAGCCCGAACAGCGAGTCCTTCACCGCGTTTCCTGCCCCATCGGTGACGGACACCAATCAGATCGCTCGGACGCAGAACCCGACGCCGGTCACGGCAAACCACATCCACGGACCGACCAACACCATCGGCCTCGGACAGTCGTACAGCCCCGTGGGTTCTCAACCGAAGCACTGAAAGCGCTCGCGCGCATCGCGCACTGCGCGGGACGCGCCCTCGGCGTGCTCAAGGCGTGCTGAAGGCGCGCCACAGAAAGGAATGGCATGTTCTCCATCAATCTTCAGAATCTCTCCAAGGCCGCGCTGATCGGCGTCGCGGCTGTTGCTCCTCTCTTCGCATCTGCAGGCTGCACGAACTCGCGCAACGTCGTCGTACTCGACGGTTACACGCAGGAAACGTGCGTCGACGCGGATTACATCGAGACGTCGTACAAGGCCATGAAGTACATGCTCGGCAACGTGCGTGGACAAATCATGGGCGACGACGCGTTCGATCAGTCGCGCCCAGTGATTTGGGCGTCGACGGTCGATCTCAACAACTATGGCAAGACGTCGAATTTCGGTCGTCTGATGGGTGAATCGCTTGCGATCGCGATGCAGAATCACCGCAAGAACAAGATGATTCAGATGACGCTGCGCCAAGGCAGCGTGCCGATCACGCCTGAAGGTGAATTCCTTCTCACGCGCGACGTGAAGGATCTCGCCACCAAGTTCAATGCTGGCGCTGCGCTCGTTTCGAGCTACAGCGTCGCGATCGATCGTGTGTACGTGCAGTGCGCACTGATCAACGTCGATCAGAATGCCGTGGTTGGCGCAGTGCAATTTGATATGCCGCTTGGGCCGCGCACCGAAGCGCTCCTCAAGGGCATTTCATACCCCGCAGATGCGTCGTCACTCTTGCAAGCGCGTACGGCTGGCATGCGTCACTAAATCAAACAACGAGGAGTGACTTGCATGTTTGCTCAACACAACCGCTCATCGCTGCGCATCGGCCGCGCAACGAGCGTGCTCTCGAAGTCGTTCGCGGTCTCGGGCGCTTTGGCAGTCGCCGTGACATTGGCATCGACAGCCTTCCTCGCGGGTTGTTCCACGGCGCAACCGACGAAAATCTCGGGTTCCCGCGATCTTCCTGCGAATTGGCTCAAACTCTCTGATGGCGATTGGCGCGTTCGTGCGCTTCCCGAGCCAACGCGCGAGTATCTCGTGCGCGTCAAGGAGAACATGGCGCAAGAGCAGCAGAGTTCGTACTACCGCTTCTACGGTCGGTACTCCGACGGCCTGATCAAGGCAATGTCGGATGCGAACGAAGCGGCAACGAATGCGTTCCTAGCGTCGCCAAAGATGGTCAACGCGAACCTCACGCCTGAGTTGTATGGAACGAGTGAAACCTACAACGATGTCGATTGGCACTTCGCGGCCAACGCGAATCAAGAATGGCGCGAAATGAAGGATGACTGGGGCCGATTCTGGCTCACTGACAAGCCGTCTTCGCTCTCGCCGTACCCAATCCAAGCAACGGGTGGACAGCCTTAATCGAGAACAAAGCGCAATGCGAGATCGGCGAGTTTCGTCGAGTCTCAGGACAAGTCTCAAGGTCGGTGCGCGGGTGGTCTTCGGGCCACCCGCGTGTCGTTTTGGTAATGTCACTTCTCGAAGTGGATCAGAACAGAACGGAAGGGAATTGTTTCATGAACGAGTATCGGAAGGAAGAGAATCGATCTGAGTTCTCGCAGGCGACTGAACTCGATCATGCGTCCCTCGCAGGCGGCGATCGCACGAACGTAGGATCAGACGCGCATTCGATACATGGCGCGTATCGCATCGATGGGGAAGTAGGGCGCGGTTCGTACGGAAGCGTGTATCGCGCCCGTGAGAATTCTGCGATGGGGCGTGTGGTCGCGCTCAAAATCGTTCGACCACGCGCGGGGCGAGAAGCTCTTCCACTCGCGTTGCGCGAAGCACGCGCACTCGATCGACTCGTGCACCCGTCGATCGCGCGTGTGCTCGATGCGGGAGATGCTCCATACGGAAATGCCTACATCGCGACAGATTTTGTCGATGGACCAACGCTCTCGCAGTGGTGTCGCGACTCGAGCCCTTCACTTGATGCGCGTCTCTCAGTGATGTTGGATGTCTGCGCTGCGGTGCAGTACGCACACGAGCACGGCACAATTCATCGCGATATCAAGCCATCAAACGTGATGATCGCGCGAGAGGGCACAGGATTTCGCGGAGTTGTGATCGACTTCGGTGTCGCGGTACTGCTTCAATCCGAAGAGCATGGGCCGGAAGATTCACTCGCGCCGAGCGCGACCTTTGGCATCGGCACAATCGAGACCATGGCGCCGGAGCAGTTCACGATCGGCGCACTCGCCGATGTTCGCTCTGATCTCTATTCGATCGGAGCAACCCTGTACTGGGTGCTTACGGGGCATGCCCCGTTCGAGCGCGCGGACAGTTCGCCACAATCGTTGGCGCAACTCGTGGAACGCATCCGTACCGAGCCGCTCGCCGCGCTGCGCGTACGTGGCTTTGCACGTGGGATTCGCGCGTCATCACGACAGCGCGCGGATCTCGACGCGATTCTTGCGAAGGCGCTCGCGAAGAAGCCTGAAGATCGCTACCGCTCGGTTGCAGAACTCGCGGAGGATCTTCGCAGCGTCCGTGGTGGACGAGCGCCGATAGCCACGGCGCCAGGGCTTCGGGCGCAGACTTGGCAGTTTGCGCGGCGTCATCGCGGGCTTGTCGCTGTCACGGCGACGATCGCAGCAATTCTCGCGGTGGCGAGTGCGATTTCGTTGCGATTTGCGTGGCAGGAACGCGAGGCGCGCCTCGAAGTGGAGCGAGCGAGAGACGACCAAGAGCAGGCAGTCGATGCACTTCGCAACGCACTCAAAGCCATCATCAAGGATGTCCGTGCTGTTGGTGATGCGCCGCAACTCTTGCAGCATTGGCCGAGTGTCATCGAGGCATTCTCGCGAACGTATGGACCAACGCATGGCTCGACGATGGCGCAGCGATACCGCTACGCGGAGTTTCTCGTCACGTCGAAGAAATTCAACGAGGCACTTGTCGTACTCGGTGAGATGGAAGCAGTTGGGATTCCCGAGCGAGCCTTCGTGATGCTTGCGTGCGCGCGCTTTCGTTCTGCCCAGTGTTACGAAGGTCTCGGCGACAACGCGAAAGCGTTCGAAGTGCTTGAGAAAACACTTGCGGAGGACTACCCAAATCTGAAGCCGTGTGACATCTCCGCACATCCTTGGTCGGCGATCGCACTGCGCGGTCGGCTGTTGTGTGCGCTCGGTCGCACGCAAGAAGGGATCAGTGAGTTGCGTCGCGCAGTCAAGGTGCAAGCCGAATGTCACGGCGGCAATGGCTCGCTGAACGATACACAAGCGCGCGGCGTGCTCTTTGAAGCGCTCGTGGAAAGCGGGGCGGTGGATGAGGGTCTCGCCGAAATCGACTCGCTTCTCCGAGACATTGAGGCGAAGGGTTCGACGCGAGACATTCTGGTCCGCGTTTGGGTCAGGCGACTTGAGTCACGTCGACTTGCGATTCTGCTCGAGCGCGCGAATCCTGAAGATCGTGCGCCGCTCGTGAGCGCGCTGCGCGCAACCGCGATTGACTGGATGCGCTACTCCGGCCTCAACATGGATCTCCTTCGCGACGTGAATCGTGCGCTCGAGGCTGCTGGCGCGGAGCCAATCACCAAAGATTCGGCTGAGGTTGCGATTCGTCGGTTGAATGCGTTTACGAGCGCGCCACCGAGCCTCTGAGGAGTGCCCGAACTGCAAGCCCGCACTCACGCACTCGCGCGGAGATGCATGCGCATCGCGGCATGGGCGAGACGTGCCCATTCTGAGGGTAAACCGGCGGCTGCAGACGCGAGCCGAGCATCGGCTTCTTGGACCGACTTTGAAACAAGAAGTCGTCGGCGGTAGACGATCGAACTCGCTTCAAGAATGGCGATACTGAGGGCCGCAAGTTCGCGTTGCGCCGAGTTTCCTGCTTCCTTCAGTGCTTCGCATGCAACGAGCGCAAGCGCGTACTCCTCGTCGCAGGCCACACCGTCGAAGAAGAGTGCGTGGGGACAGCCGGGCGTTGACAACGGGCCACTTTCGAGTTCCGCGCGATTCGGCAAGAGGCCATCGCGACGACGCGATCGATCAAGCACTCGGCTGAGGAGCGGGTCGGTCTCGTCTGCCAGCGACGCGAGCAGTCGAAAACAGTCTCGCGATGCCGTCGCAAGATTCGCCGTGCAGGCGCTCTCAGAAATGTGGTCTTTGATCTCGTTCATGACCTGACTCAATGACAACTCTCGAGCCGACCCTCTTGCTGTCCCAACTTGCACGACGATTTCAGGCGTCGCGGTCTTTTCACCCAGTTCTGCACTCGTGCTCATCCCGGCCGTAGTGCCTTCATGAGTCGAGCGATTTCATCGTCGAGTTCTTCTTCGGTCGCGCCATCCTTGAGGAGGAGATCGACCACGGCTTGTCGGAAGCGAATGGATGCGGTTCGCACCATGCTTGCGCTCTGTCCACCGGTGACGCGGAACTCAGTCGCGAGTTCCGCATACGACGCGCCTCTGATGAAGTGGCGCTCGAACATCTGCCAGTGGGTATCGAAGCCCTCTTGAACGCAACGCTCGCGCGCGGAGGTTGCTGCAGATCGCACCATGGAGGCTGCCCAGATGCGATCGAATTCTTCGTCAGCAGACTGAGCGCTCGATGCTGGCTCGTCCGTCGCGGTAGTCGGCATCGCCTCGACGCGCTCAGCCTTGCGGCGACGAACTTCCTCTTGGAGGAAAAAGAGGAACCCGTTGATGAGCCAGCGGCGCAGCGGGAGATTGCTCTCGATCCAACGTTCGAAGTAGGCGGGCTGCGCAAGCCTCGATGCGAAGAACCCCGACACAAGGTCGGCGGGCGTGCCGAGCGAGCGGAAGCTCGATCCGGCGACGTAGTTCCCAAGAGGTTCTGCGTAGGTCTGCATGACGTAACCGTTGATTCGTGCCAAGCCTTCGGCGCCCTGAGCCAATTGCGCAACGAGCCATCCGCGCTGTGTTGCGGGGAAGGAGTCGCGTTTTGATGAAGAGGTGCCTTGTGCCGTCTTGTCGCTCATAGAGGGATCCGATCGTCCTCCACCTGCACGTCGATACGCGCGTGGGTGTGGAACTATCGGCACGCGACCAGACCTGGTCCGCTTCCTCCGAGTGGGAAGAGTAGAACGACACGACTTTCTGCGAGCCAACTCTCGCTTTTGGCAGGAGTTGCCTCACGAATCGGTGGTCGGACGGGAAAGTCATCCGAGAAGTCGGAGCCCGGTGGCGGCATCTTGCGCGAGAGGAGCCGCGGAAACAGGGCCGCCAACAGCCTTGCGCATCCAGAGGTCGGGGGTGAGGCAGCCGAGGCTCGTGATGCGCTTGGTCTCGCCCGCGAGGTCCTTGCCACGCATATAGGACCTGATCTGATGGCTCATCATGTGCCCGAGGGTGTAGTCGGGCAGGTAGAGCGGGTGGGCGATCATGTGCTGGTACGCGGCGAGGATTCGATAGGGGTCTTGGCCGAAGTCTCGTTCGTAGAACCGCTTCCAGAGGTCCTCGGCGATGCGCAGCACTTCGGTGCGCAGCGCAGCCGGCGTCGCGGTCGGATTCGCGTAGAGCCAACGCCAGGTGCGCAACTCAAGGAGCGACGGGCCTGCGATCTGGCACGCCGAGAGCATCGTCGCGACGGAGTCGACGGCGAATTGGCGATCGGCCGCCGCGGCATCCTCGAGGCCGAGGACGCGCTTTGCGAGCGACTGGTAGAGGAACGCGAACGCCTCGGTGCACGCCGTATTCGGCACGCCGCGCAGCGCGGGGCGCGAGACGAAATAGGTCGAGCAGAGTTGCTCGAGGTTGTGGCCGAGTTCGTGCATCGCGGTGTCGAAGCCGTCCCAGCCGAGTTCGTTCTCGAGACTCGACGTGCGAAGCCACGCGCCGTAGCCCTCGAGGTACGGCCGCATCGCGTGACCGGCACCCTTGCAAACCTCGGCGCGGACATGCGAACCAAGGAAGTCGGCGTCCTTCGTGTCGAAACCGAGTTCGCGCAGCACTGTTGGGAGCTTCCGTTCGAAGTCCTTGATGTCCGTGAAGCGCGCCTTCACGGCCGCGTTCATCTCGGTCGCGGGCTTTGCCTCAACGACGTCGTCGAAGTAAATGTCGAAGGGCTCAAGCGCGCGGCCGAGCTTCTTCGACATGAACGCTGCCAAGTCGCGGCGCACAGGTGCGTCGAGGAGGTCGGTCATGAGCTTCTCGACCTCGGCCTCTGGCATCTCGCGCTCAAGCGCGAACTTGCGCGCGATCGCGGTCGGCTCATCGGGGTAGAGCGGATCGAACTCGCGCGCCATGCGGAAGTTCGCAATCCAGTGTTCGTAGCGCTCGAGGCCGAGCAGATCACCCGGATCGCCGCCGGAAACCGTGTTTTTCTCGGGGTTCCAGTCGCGTTTCTCTTCGCCCGACATCACGCGCTTTGGAATAGAGCCATCGATATGACGCGCCATCACCCACGAGAGCGCACGCTGCTTGAAGACGCCGTCTGGGTCACCGTAGCCCGCCTTGATCTCCTCGCGAACAAGCCAGTGCGCGATGAGTTTGCGGTCGGCTTCGAACCAGCGCTTGCCGTTTGCGTCGACGAGCCCGCCGACCGGCACGTGGAAATCTGCAACGAACTTGCCCGACTCGAAGGAGGTCTTGCGCGCGCGGTCTGCGAGTTCAACCGGAATGCGCGGCCCGAAGTTGTGCGCAACGCGCGCGGCTGCCCAATCTGCATCACTCCACGACGTGCCCTTTTCAAGCATGGTGGCGAGCGTCGGTCGCTCGAAGTTGAGAAGCGCGAGGTGCGCGATCTTCTGCTTGTAGAGTTGCTCCGAGAGATCGGGCGCTGGGTCAAACTGCGCGAGGATGTCGTCGACGCCGGGGAACTCGTCGCCGCGAAGATCGTGATGTCGTCGCAGTGTGCGGCGCATCTCGTAGAGGTGGCCGTCGATTTGCTCGAGCGCCTTCTCAAGCCGCGCAAGCAGGCGCGTGCGTTCTGCTGTGTCCGACACGAAGTGCTTGGTGCAGAACGCTTCAAACGCCGCGTTGTCGCCGTCCTTCGCGCTCCAACGCGATGCGACGCGCGCGACGCCTTGTTCAATTGCCGCGCGGTTTTGCTCGCCGTGCGAGGCGACCAATGCGGCGACGGCGCGCGAGGTGCTTTCGGTGAGGTTGAACGGAGCGGCTGCTTCAGCGGTGGCGGGTGTCATGGATGTTCAGTTTTCTTCCGTGCGCTTCAATCTTCGATTGCAGCACTGAGCGTCGTTGGATCGTCGTTGGATCGTCGTTTGATCAAGGGCGAACGTGCATCGACGTACGGGTTTGAGCAATCCGCATCGAGAACGTGAGGGGGATCATAAGCCGCGATGGAGCTTTGCTGTTTGACCGCACAACAAGCGCACACCGCTTGTCGGCCGACGCGGAAGCGGCGAGGATAGACCGATGCCTTGTTTGTCGCCCCGTGCTCGTTCGGTGTGGTTCTGCGTTGTGTCGCGTCTCGCTGCGTCACTTTCGGCTGCGTCACTTCCCGTAGCACCGGTTCTTGTTGCGCCCCTTCTTGCGCCTGTTGTCGCGTCCATTCTTGTTTCGTTCGGTCTTCTGTCTTGCGCCTCGCAGCAGGTTGTGGATGGCTTCGCGCAGGTCAAGCCTGGCATGACCAAGGACGAAGTGATCGAAATCCTCGGGCAGCCGAGTTCGACATGGGCACTCTCGACGAAACTCGACGGGGTGCAAGGCACGCGCCTCCAGTGGGGCGATGGTCTTTCGAGCCTCGCGTCGAGCGCGGCGTTTCGCGGCGATCCCGACCGCGCCTACTCGGTCGTCTTCGATGAGAAGGGGATCGTGCTTTCAAAGGCCCCACCGCGCTGGACTGAGGACGAGGCCGCGGAAGAAGAGCTCCTTCGCGAGCGCCGAATCGAACGTGACAATAGGGTTCCGAACGAGTGAAAAATCGCGGTTCGAGGAACGAACCATCAAGGTAGCCATCTGCATGACGGTGCAATCGACCGAGCACTTTCCTCCAACGCCACGCACGCTGGTCCACAACGCGCTTGATTGTGGTGACCACGCGGCGCTCGCGTCTCACTTGATGGCGATGTACGAGCGTCCCTTGATGATCTACTTTTCTGCGACGACGTTTCGAACCCTCGGCAGTCCGCGCGAGGTCGTGGCCAGTTTTTTTGCCGATCGATTCTCTCGGCCTGAGTGGCTTCACGATTGGCGCGAAGCATGTCAAAAATCCGAGATTCCGCTCCGGCGGTGGCTTCTGAACGCCCTCAACTTCTTTCTACAAGAAGAAGCCCGCCGCATTGCGCGCGATCGTCGTACGCAGGGGACGGGCGGAGTTCCCGAAGTTGCCTCGGAGGCTTTGGCCGCTGAAGCAAGTTTTGAGCGCGAGGCTGCGCGCAGCATTGTTGCTGAGGCGCTTCGGCGCACACGCGCCGCGAGCGATGCGGCGGGTCAGTCGAGGCACTATGAGGTCTTCGTGCAGCACTTCATCGATGGGAAGCCCTACGAGATTCTTGCCCCGATCTTCGGATTAACCGAGTCGCAGTGTGCGGGTTACGTGCGCACGACCAGCGCGAAGTTTCGTCGGTCGCTTGCACAGACGCTGCTTGACGAGGGCGCGTCGACGGCCGATCTCGATTCGGAAATCACGGTGCTTCTCGGAGCGCTTCGACTGTGAACCCTACGGTCGATGACGCCGATCTGCCTGAGATCGGAGCGGCGGAACGATTGCTCGCGTCTGCGCGAGCTGAGCCGCCTGGTGTTGGTGAATACGTTGGCAACTACGAACTGGTAGAAGAAGTCGGACGTGGCGCACAGTCGGTGGTGTATCGCGCGCGTCAGCAGGAGCCAGTCCGGCGTGAAGTCGCGCTGAAGGTGCTATACGACCCTGCCGACGGTGGCAATATGCGCGCACGGTTCTTCCGTGAGCGTGCGCTGCTTGCACGTGTTTCGCACCATGGGCTTGCTCAACTACTCGACTGCGGAGAGACCGCGCCAACCGAAGTGCGCGCAGCGCTGCCATGGTTCGCGATGCCGTTCATCGAAGGCGAGCCTATTGATCGCTGGTGTATGCGACATGGTGCAACGCGTGCAGTGAAACTCGTACTCCTTGAGCGCGTTGCCGATGCGGTTGGTGCTGCGCATGCAGTCGGGGTCATTCATCGCGATATCAAGCCGAGCAACATTCTTGTGGCGGGGAGCCCAGCAGATCCACGCGTCATCGTTATCGACTTTGGTATCGCGAAAGTGCTCGAAGGGGATGCAACGCCTGTTGGAGTGAGCGAGAGTGGCGCTCTGCGAGGTAGCGACGCTATCGCCACGCGGCACGGGGCGGTCGTGGGTACGCCAGAGTTCATGAGTCCAGAGCAGGCCGATCTTGACGCAGCAAGCGTCGGCGCGGCGAGCGATGTCTACGCGATCGGGCTCATCGCGTACCTGTTGTTTGGAGGCAGCGTTCCCGGCTTCGAATCAACTTCCTCGTCGGTTCTGAAGGGCGCAGCGGAGCCTCGTTCACTCGGGGCAAGGCTTCGGGCTGCCTCAGGTCGAGAAGTTCCACCGATATCCCGCATCACGAGAGACCGCGCACTTCGTGGGGAGATCGAGTGGATTGTTGCGAAGTGCTGCGCACGAGATCGTTCTGCCCGTTACGCGGATGCCCGCGCGCTTGCTGAAGATTTACGTCGATTGCGCGAACGGCAGCCGATCTCTGCGGCACCAGCGGATTCGGCCTATCCACTTTGGTTCGTTCTGCGCAAACACAAGTGGCCTCTCGCTATGACCATGTTCGCACTCGTCGTCTTTATGGCGGTGCTCGTGATCATTGCGACAGGAGAGAAAGCGCGCGCTGACCGAGAGGCTGATCAGCGAACGAAACTCGCTGAAACACTCGCGCGCGTGCGAGCCACGCTCGTGCCGATCACTGGTCGCGGGCGAGGTGATGTCGTCAACGAATCGGAGGCTGTTCCGATTCTCGAGTCGCTCCATGCGCTGAATGTTGCATTGCTTGGAAGTACGGCCCCAGAAAGTCAGCAGGCCGCTCTGAGCCTCGCGCGCGCGTACGACCGCGTTCGGCGTTACACCGATGCGGAGCAGCTCTATCGATCGATGCTCGCCGACGCTCTCCTCAAAGAGACAAGACGTGGAGATCAGGCGTTTCTTCGCTTCTCCCTCGGCGGCAATCTGAG
>JAIYCA010000207.1 GCA_027488265.1 Planctomycetaceae bacterium | reverse complement strand
TTTCGACCGCGATTGCATCCGGCCACTTCTGCGAACTGCGTCCCTTTCCGCAATGACGACGCCTGAAACCGAATCCCCCACTGCTGGACGAGCAGTCCCGCGGGCTCCCCGCGCTTCTGCTGCACCCGCGCTCCGAGAGGCGACGAGCACGTTCCGAAACGCGCTTGCGGACGCTCTGGGGTCGCATCGGTATGGACTCTGGTTCTCTCACGGCACCTCTGCCGAGGCCCGCGAGGACGGCATCGTAGTCACTGCAGCGAACGCCTACGTCGCGGAGTGGATTTCCAAGCACTTCCGCGAGGCCATGCAACAGGCCGCCATCCTCGCACTCGGCGAAGGCTCGTCGTTCACGATCGAAGTTGCGCAGAACCAATTCGAACGCGATGCCGCGGCTGCAACGGCTTCGGAGTCGCGAAATGGCGCCCGTACGTCGACACGCGGCAGCGACTCGCGCCGCTCACGCACCCTCGCGGGAGGGCACGCTGGAGCCCAGCCCCCAAATCAGAACGGCCGGGGCGACGCCGACGCGACCGAATGGTCAGCAGATCGAGCATTTGCGGCAGACCACCTCGAGAGTGTTGGCGGCGCGGGAGGCAGCGGCATGCTCCCCCGCCCGCGCACCGCACACGGCTCGCTCGGATCTCGGCAATCCCGAGCGTTCACCCTGCGGCGACTCGAGGATTACGTCATCGGCGACTCGAATCGCCTCGCGTTTGCCGCAAGCGAGCAACTCGCGCAAGGCGCCGCTGAAGCGCCGGGAATTCTCTTCCTTCACGGCGAGTGCGGCGTCGGCAAGACGCACCTCCTGCAAGGAATCTGCCGTCGCCGCAGCGAGTACGCCCCGCGACAAGTCGTCCGCTACGTCACCGCGGAGCAATTCACCAACGAGTACATCGCCGCCGTCCGCGATGGATCGCTCGAACAGTTCCGCAAGCGACTTCGCCGTGTTGATCTCCTCGCGATCGACGACATCCACTTCTTTGCGAACAAGTCCGCGACGCAGGCGGAATTCCTGCACACGATCGACGCCATCGATCTCTCCGGCGCACGCGTCGCCCTCGTCTCGGACGAGCACCCGCGCCACATTCGTAGGTTCAGCCAGTCGCTCGTCAGCCGTTTCCTTTCGGGCATGGTGGTGCGCGTCGAGCGCCCTGATCGTGGAACGCGGTCGGAACTCGTCCGCCGCCTCGCACGCGAACGTGGGCTCGACCTGACAACCGCGGCAGAAGATCTGATCGCCGGCCGTTGCGCGGGCTCGATCCGTGAGATCGAAGGTTCGATCACCCGACTCGGCGCCCTGGTCGAACTCGACGGAATCCGCGGCCAAATCGGCCCGGGAACGGTCGAACGCCTCCTCGGAAGCGAAGGACCGGCGACAAGCGGAAGCGTCCTTATTCGACTCGGCAGCATTGTCGAAGCGGTCTGCGAACGTCTGCGCGTCTCCCGGGAAGATCTCCTCGGCAGCGGCCGCCATGCTCGTACCGTTGTCGCCCGAGGGATGGTTGCCCACCTCGCACGTGAGCTCACCACGCACAGTTTCCCCGAGATCGCCCGCGCACTTGGCCGCGACACCCACTCCGCCATCCATACCGCCGCGAAACGTTTGAAGGCGCTGGTCGAAGCAGACGGCCGACTCGCGGTCGGTGGCGAACCGATTCGGGAGGTCGTCGACCAACTGCGCCATGATCTCGCTCGTGGGGCGTCGCAGCGATAGCGCTTTCGCGTCCGATCGACAGACGAAGTGTGGCCTTTCGCTACACTCGCCGTATGAGTTTTGTTCGTCGCGTATCGACCGCGCTTCGTGTGCAGAGCATGGCCCACGCCGTGCCCGTTTCCATGCTGGGCAGCACGTTCTCTCTCGCGAAATCCTTGCGAGCGCTCACGATTGCTGCGGCAAGCGCGCTCCTCGTGAGTACCGCGCCCGTCTCTGCGCAGTATGGGCCCGTTGATCCATACGAATCGGCACTTCGAGCACTGCGTGAATCGATCGGCTCATCGAACGATGCGGAACAACATGCAGGCATGGTGTCGTTGCGCGAGTTGCGCGACGCGCAACTCAAGCCACTGCTCGAGAAACTGCTCAAGAGTGACGACTGGTCGCTCCGCGTCGATGGCGTGCTCGGGCTCGCGGAACTCGACGTCTCTGGCAAGATCGATACGAATCTCGTGGGCGCACTTCCTGGTGAAGGCGATCGTGAAACTGCGGTTGCCGCCGCCGCGGGTCTCGGGATGCTCGACGCCGATCGCATTACTGCGATGCTTGCGTGGGATGATCTTCCCTCCGCGCAGAAACTCCTCCTCGCCTGCGTGCTTCGAAAACTTGAGGGTGCACCGGATCCTCAACTTGTCGCGAAACTCACCGAATCGCGCACTCCAGAAATCGCAGTACTCGCAACAGCGCTTCTCCTCGATCTCGGGGGCACCGACCCCGCCGCCGCAGACCGCGCGCGCGCGACACTGTCGGCGCTTCCTCCAAAGACGCGAGCAGCAATCATCGCGCAAACGGCTGAAGGCGCGAGTGCGAACAACCTGAAAGCTGCGGCACCGTTTGTCGCCTCACTCATCGAACTTCCTGACGTCGCAGACGACGCGCGCCTTCGCGCTCTCGGCTCACTGCTCGTTCTCGCGCCCGAAGTCGCATACCCCGTCCTGAAAGTGCGTCTCGAACAAGACCGCTCTCAAACATCGCTCATGCGACACGCTGCGGTGCTTCTCGCGAGCGGAGTTCGCGCACCCAAAGCAGAATGGGATCGCCTTCGTAACGGCGATGCGCTGATCGAAGCACTTGCCGACGCAGGAACCGCAATCGGTGAGAACCGAGATGAAGACGCGTACAAGCAGCTTCTCGCGCTCAAACACCGTGTTGCACTGCGTGCCGCAACCGAGGGTTCGCTTCGGCTCGGCGGCAGTGCAGAGCGCGCGCTGGGACTCGCATCTGCGAAGTATCTCGTCGAAGAGCGTCGCGCCGCGGCACCGCTGATTGAAAGCCTCACGCGCGCCATTGCGAGGCTCGCACAAGTAGCACCAACCGAACTGACTCCGATTCTTGAGTCGGTGCAGGACGATCGCACACTTCAAGAGACGTTTATTCTCGCACTCGCTTCGGCGGGTACGCGTGAAGCTGCCGAAGTCGCTGCCACCGCGCGCGGAAAGTCCTCGCGCACGGGTGAAGCCATGATCGCAGTGCTCAGCGCACGCCATCTCGACACGATCGATGAGAACGCGCTCCGCGAACTCGCGACCGTCGCAGGCGGCGGCACGGGCGTCTCCCCTGTCGTTCGCACGCAGGCTGCATGGCTGTGGCTTCGTCATGCGAAACGTACGAGCGAAGCCATCGAAGCTCTGACCTCGACGACGGCGAGCAGCGGAAAATCCAGCGAAACAACGGTGCAAACCGACCCTGCGCAACCGACCAAGCCAACATCGAACTCGAACTCCGGTTCGTCTGCAGGAGAAGCGCAACCATGAGCGAACCGATCCGACTCGGCGTCCACGAGCCAAATCGCAGCGAATGGAGCGAAATGCAGCGCATCCTTCGAGAGACGCGCGGAGATCAACGCGCCCTTGAAGAACGCGTGGAACATCTCGTCGCAGATCTGGTGAAGCGACCGCTCGGCGTCGCATTCGCCTCAACAGGTGCCGCGATCGAAGCGGCACTTGAGGCACTCGGAGCTGTTGCAGGCACGGAAGTTGTGCTGCCTGCGCTCGGCCCGGCCGTGCTTGCCAATGCGGCGATTCGCGTCGGCACTCGGCCGCTCTTCGCCGATGTTGATCCCAAGTCCCTCACACTGCGGGCCACGCACGCCGCCGCACGCGTCAGTGGGCTCACGCGCGTACTCGTGGGTGTCGCAACGCACGGCGAACCAAAGGGCCTCGATGAAATCGTCGCCATCGCCTCGCGCAACGAACTTCCGATGCTTGAGGTACTTGCTGGCGGACTTGGCGGGCGCATCGGGCGCGATCCCGTTGGCCGATTTGGCCGCATCTCGGTGGTCGCACTCGGAGAACGCGAATCGCCCATCGGTTCAGGCGGTGCCGTGTGCGTCACGAACGATGACAATCTTGCCCATGCACTGCGACTGATCCGGAACGGCGGAAGCGTCGACCCGCGACAAGAGTGGGAGCGATTGGGCGGTATTCGACGTATCGAACGCGTTGGCAGTGACTCGCGCATGGGAGCGCTCCAAGCAGCACTCGCTGCGGTGCGGCTGGAGAACTTCGAAAAGATCTCGTCAGACCTCGAAGACGTCTTCCATGGGTACCTCCGTCGACTCGCGATGCATCCCGATCTCGTGCTTCCGGCCCCCTGCGTCGAAGGCACCGTTCGTTGGTCGCATTTCGCGGTACGGCTCTCGGAGCGCTACTCGCGCGACGACCGTGATTCGATCGTACAGGGACTCCTTCGACATGACATCGCTGCGACCAACGTGGTCCACGTGTTGCCGCACGAACCTGCATTTGCCTGTGGGCACAGTGGCTATAGGCATAAGGCAGGCGACTTCCCCGTCGCGGAGCGCGCCGCGGACCGTCTCATCGCGTTGCCATTCTCAACCGAACTCGGCGAACGCGAGATCGAATTCATCTGCCAAACGTTGCAGTTGATGATCGAGCGGCAGTCGATACTGCGTTAACGCGCTCGTGTTTGAGCGCTCGAGCGCGGCTCTTGCCGCGCCCTCGCTCTGGCCGGCTCCCCTCGGAGTGAATCCGAGGGGGCCGAGATGCGTGGTTTGAGCGCTCGCTCTGGCGTGGATGACGCCAGAGGGAGCCGCCGCAGCGGCGACCGCGAATCACGATCGACAGCCCAGTGCCCTGAGGATTCACTCCGAAGGGCACAACCAGAGGGAGCCGCCGCAGCGGCGACCGCTCCAAACACCAGCCGCCGCAGCGGCGACCGCTCCA
>JAIYCA010000444.1 GCA_027488265.1 Planctomycetaceae bacterium | reverse complement strand
TGTGATGATGTGGACCGAATTGGCGTCCACGTCGGTGACGGTGACCACCCACTCGCCGGGGGCAAGCGGCTCCACGGTGGCGTTAAGCTTTTTCACTGATCGCCTCCACCATGTGGTCAGCGGATGCCGTCACGAAGTCGATCAGCGCGTCACGCATCTTGTCGTTGCTGGTGCCATCCTTCTTCACGCTGAAGCCGTAAATCACATAGCCGTGGGCCAGTGCTGCCATAACGTCCCCGCTCTCCAAGTTGTTTTCTTTGGAGTACGCGTCAACGTAGTCCAGCAATGCCTTGGTCATTTTCTGTTCATCATTCATGTGCCGATCCCTCCATCAGGCATTGTAAAGCGGCGCGTCTTGGTTGTTGCCGTGGAAGACCTTGCTGTCTTCTATCTCGGCCAACCTTTCCGGCGCTCTTGTGAGCATACCAACATCTCTCAAGTGTTTCAACCCCAGCGCCACGGTATCGACCAGATCGTCATGCGCCCCACGGGGGAAGCTGGAGGTCTGCCGGATCACCATCTCGGCCCAGTCCTTGTTGGGCGCGTAGACCATGCCCTCGCTGAAGATGTGCTGGATGGAGTACAGCCGCGCCACCTTGTCGAGCGTCTTGGGGTCGTACATCTGGACCCCGAACTTGGCGCTGTTGTAGACGCGCCTGATCTCCTGCGCCACGCTGTGGCCCGCCGCCTTGTTTTCGATCAGCAGCAGATCGACGCGCATGCGGGTGCAGATTTCCTCCACCTTGACCACCAACTCGCCGATCTCCAGCTTGTCCTGCCACGCGTACATCAGCATAACCTTGGAGGTGGCCCCCAGCGCCTCGGATTGGACCGCTGTGGCGCTCTCAATGGGCCTGCCGTACCGATCCACCATGCGGGTGCTGGCCTGATCTCCAGAGGCGCTGAACACGCCCCAGATGGTGAGGGCGCTGGGGTCGTTCTCGGACTTGGTCGTGTAGGCCGTGTCGAGGCTGGCGACGATGTATTCGATGCCGGGGTACTCCGGCTTGTCCCAGAGCTTCCACCACACGTCCTTGACGATACCGCCGCCCCGTGGCTCTGGGCTTTGCGCGTACTGCCCTGCGGTCGCGTACGGCCCCATCGCGGCTTCGTCGCGCTCCACGACGTGCAGCGGGAAGCGGTCAGGGAACAGCAACTCCCCGTCGAACTCGCGCGGGTCAGCGTAGCCCAGCCGGGTCACGCAGGCGCGGTTGGGGTCGAACCGCATGGGCAGCATGATGTGGTCATAGCCCATGTCGTTGTCGAGGATGATGCCAGACACGTCGGCCTCGTGCAGGCGCTGCATCACCACCACGATGGCCGACCGATCCGGATTGTTCAGACGGCTGGTCACGGCCTCCTTGAACAGGTCGGTCGCGGTCTTGCGCTTGGCGTCAGAGTTGGCGTCATCAACGCTGTGCGGGTCATCGACGATCACCCGGTCGCCCCGGTAGCCCGTGATGCCAGTGAACGCGCAGGCCTGCCGGAACCCGGTGGCGGTGGTTTCGAACTTGGCCTTGGCGTTCTGGTCGCCTGTGATCTTGACGCGGTCGCCCCAGTGGAACTGATACCACTCGGATGTCACTAGACGGCGCATGCGGAGGCTGTCACGGATGGCGAGGTCGAGGCTGTGCGAGGCGCAGACGTAGCGCATGTGGGGCATGTTGCGCGGCCCCCACTCCCATGCGGGCCAGAACACCCCGATCAGCAGCGACTTCATCGTCCCCGGCGGCACGTTGACCAGCAGGCGGTTGTAGAACGTCCCGTCATCGTTCAGTTCGCCGTCGGTGATGGCTTCAAGGTGGGCGCAGATGAAGTCGATGTGGAACCCGTGGATGTACTGCTGCCCCGGTTCGATGATGTGCCACGCCGCCTTGACGAACTCTGCCAGCGACATCTCGCACTTGCGCTTTTCGATGGCCTTGAGCGTCCCGGCCCGATCAACTGGGCGGGACAGCTTGATCACGCCCATAGCATCTCCACCGGGCCACCAGCCACATCGTCATCGAACACGCCGCAGCACAGGGCCTTGCCGCCATCCAGACAGGTGCGGTTGGCAAGCTGCACGATCCCCGGCGTGTGGCCATGCACGACGTGCTTGTCGCGCCATCCGATGTCCGCGCCAGCGGTGTAGCGGAACCACTGAGTGATCGCTTCGGGCTGGTTGTCGAGCGCCTCCAGCGGCAGGACGCCCGCATGAACGTAGACGCGGTGGGCATCGCTGTGGACGCGCGGCAGGCTCTCGAACCACGCGGCATCACGCTCCATCAGGCCCACGTTCACCTCGCCCGACAGAGGGTCTCTGTAGCTCTCCACAGTGGCGCTGCCGCCGTTGGCCATCCATGTGCCGCCCATCGTGTCGGGGCTGCACATCATGTCCTCGTGATTGCCGCGCAGGCAGACCGCGCCATCCTGTTGCAGCAGGCGCATCAGGGCCACCACCTCGGCGCTCTGGCTGCCCCGGTCGATGTAGTCGCCAAGGAAGATCATCTTGGCATCGTCGGGCATCAGGTCCAGCAGCCGCCACAGTTCGGTCAGCCTGCCGTGGATGTCGGTTATGACGCAGACCTTACCCATTTCCGCCGCCCAGCGCTTTCTCCAGCACGTCCAGTTCCTCCAGCGACAGGTTGCTGACATCCAGCGTGTGCGTCACCGCCACGGTCGTGGTCTGGGTGATGTCCACCTTGTCGCCGTACTTGCGCGGGCGGCGCTTGCCAGCCGACCACTTGTATGCGTCAATGGCCACGCGCGCAGCTTGCGGATCGACCTTTCCCTGCAGGACTTGGTCAGCGACATCGCTGATTTTGTCCGCGTCATTGTCGGCCATATCCTCACAAGCTCGCGCGTACATTTCAGCAAATTCAGGGTTGTCGCGCACCCAACGCATCACCGTCGGGTAGGACGGAAGGTCTGGCCGCAGCTTCAAAAAGGTAACGAGACCAGTGCCGTCGGCAATGGCCTCAAGGATTTGATCGGCAGCGTTTTCGTCGAACGGCAGCGGTGGACGGCCTGCGGGCATTGGATGGCACCCCTCTCATGAATAGGGTGCCATCCTAACGCGTTTATGCCGGACGGGCAATCTTGGTCTGCTTCACACCCTCGCGCTCGCCATGCTCCTTGATGGTGGCCTTGACGGTCAGGCGCTCGCCACGGTCGCCCAGCAGCTTGGTGCCTTTGTAGATCACCACGTTGCCCGCGTCATCGTTCAGGATGTGCAGGTAGGACGTGCCGTAGATGCCCTCCATCTCGACGATGTGGCGGATGGTCAGGGTGAAGTCGCGGCGCTGGCCCACGGTGCCGATCCACTGCGATGCAGCGGCCTCTTCCGCACGCTTGGCAGCGAAGCCAGCCACCTTGGCCTCGGCGCGGGCAATCATGCCCAACACGGCCTTGGTCTGGCCTTCGGTCAGGCTGCCCCACTGGGTCACGCTGTCGCGCATTTTGCCGTAGAAGTCGCCAAGGGATGCCTTGACCACCGGGTGCAGGGTCTCAAAACGGCCATCGGCGCTGTAGGTCGGGGCAAATTCGTCCAGTTCAAACAGGAACGCGTTGGCGCGTGCAGCGCCCTCCTGCTTCATCCAACGGGAGAAGCGGCCCTTGGCGGCGTTGATGCGGATGTTGCGGGCGATGGCGGCTTCGTAAGCGGCTTCGTTTTCGATAAAGGACATGTCAGGCTCCGTGTGGTTGGGTTGTCGTTGACCCTGATTACAGCGTACGCAACACAGGGTCAACAACTATTTTTACTTGGCCTCAAGGATGGTGACGTTGACCCAACCCTTGTTTTCCGAGGTGATCTTGAGCTTCTGCGCCAGATCGTGCCGCCCGCACCAGCCGAGGTTCTGGTAGGTGGCATAAAACCCGTCGGTCATCGCCTTCTTGATCCGCGCCAGCGCTTCGTCCACCATCATGTTCTCGTATTCCTGCGCGGTCTCGCAGCCCTGCAACGCGCTCTTGGACCGGGCGATCTCTTGCTGGGTGCGGGTGGCAAACTGGACATCGGTCTCCCAGACCTTGCGCTCCAGCCACTGTGACGTGCCGTCAGCGAAGGCGGCGTGGTATTTGAAGTTGTGGCGGTGGGCCTTCCGCATCTCCGGAGACATCGCCGACAGGGTGTACCGAACCGAGGACGGCAGCGCCACCACCGTGTGGGTGTAGGTGCGGTCCTTGGAGTTGCGGGTGTGGGTCAGGCCTGCGGGGTCAACTGCGGTGAACTTGGTCATGATCATGCTCTCGATTTGAATACGCGGACGCGCCGCATTGCCTGCTTCTGAGTGGCGCAGCGTTCCATGATGCGGACGCTGCCCCGGCTGCCCAAGCACACCACCTCGTAGGGGCGGGCGCTGTCATAGGTGGTCTTGCGGACGTAGAAGGTGTTCATTTCGATCACCATGCCACGTCGTTTTCGGCGAACCACTTGCACACCAGCATGTCCTCGCAATAGCACAGGTTGCTTTCGAGGGTGCCAAGGGCGAGGGCGTCGAACTGGTCTTCGGTCGCGGCCTTGTCAACGTGGATGGTCTCGCGTGCGTTCAGGTCGGCGAAGTCGACCATGCACTTGATGCGGTCATTGAGGTCACCAAAGCTGCCGAAGGGCAGCGCGTTGGCGAGGGCGGCGATCTGGGCGAAGGTCTGTTTCATGTCTGTCTCCGTGGTTGGTGACCCCTTGATACAGCGTACGCAACACGGGGTCAACAATTATTTTTAGTGCGGCACCTCACCGTCCCGATACCACACGCCCTTGAACTGCCGCTCCACTGGGGCAGGCTTGGGCTTCGGGGCCGACAACCCCATCTCCAGCAGGAAGCGCTCCAGATCGGTCACGTCACACCTCCGCTTCCAGTTTTTCAAACACCACAATAACGCGGAAGCGGTGGTTGGTTGACTTCACCATCCCGATCACGGCCACGATGCGCCAATCTGCCTTGCGATACATGGGCAGCACCTGATCCAGCCAGACCACATGGGTGCCAGCCTTAACGCGCGACAGGGCGTCAATCACCTTGTTGCGCTTGACCATGCTCGGAACGTAATGCTCGGCGTCCTCCACCGAATACGGGGGATCGGCCAAGACGATGTCGTAATCTCCGAGAGGCACGTTCTCCAGAGATTGCGCGTCATCCAGAAAGGTGGGTTCCACGGCAGGGTTCAGGTCAACGGTGTCACCCGGCCACGCGGACTGATCCACACGGCCAGAGAAAACGTGAAGGGCCTTCTGCTTATCGGGGAACAGCGCCTTGATGCGGGCAAGGTAGCCTGCGGGGTAACCGCCGTAATAGCCGCTCTTGACGCCATAGGCGTTGCCCATGATCCATGTGCCGACGATCCGCCCGTCCTCGCCGATGAACAGCGATCTGGGGTATTTAGTGACCTTGACGTAGTTGTCGATGCGCTCTTGCAGTTCCATCAGAATTCTCCCTCCATGTGTTCGTTGCAGTTGCCGCACATCAGATTGGCACCCTGTTTTGCCCACGCCTTAAAATCGCAGGACGGGCAGGTGTGCTTGACCTTGGACAGGTGAATTTTCTTCTCGCCCTTGGCCTGCGGCTTGGTGAAATACGGGATGTCGAACGGCATCAGATCGTTCATCGCCACCTGAAACGGCCCGCCCTCGTCGATGGTGTGGGTCACCTTGCGCCCGGTCATCTTGCCGCCCTCGACGCCAGTGTCGGTCGGGGTCAGGCCGACGCGCATCATCAGGCCCGCCCACTCCATGTTGTGGTGGCCGTTCTTCCCCGGCTTGCCATACTGTTCCTGTTCCAAATGGGTCATCTCATGCACCAGCGTGGACAGGACGGCCTCAATGCTGCGGTCCATCGTCTGCGGGTTCAGGGCGATCTCGTGGGTGCGGCCCAGAGCCTCGTCCTTATTGGCGAACTGCTCGGCCCAGAAGTACCCATGCGCGCCGCGCTTGCGGGTCAGGGTGAACATCACGGGCGACAGGCGGTTCTCGAACAGCGCCGCGTTGAAGTGGTCGAACGCACGCTCCAGCGCGGTGTAGGTCTCGACGGTCGGGGTCTGGTAGTTGGTCATCTCAGTCTCCAGTGGTTGGGTTGGTCGATGCCCCCTGATACATCGTACGGATCAGGGGTGCAATCATTATTTTTAGTATTCGCGGTGACCCTTGATCATCCACTTCTCAACCACGTCGTCGTCATGGACCATCGTCAGGACGGTCTTCTTGACGTGCGCCAGCCGGGTTTCGCCACGACCGACGAACACCACATGGGGCATCTCCGGGGGGAAGTCCTCAGGGAAGCCGAAGCGCTCGGCGA
>JAIYCA010000032.1 GCA_027488265.1 Planctomycetaceae bacterium | reverse complement strand
TGGAACGGAATCACGAGATCAGCATCGGTCGGTTGGTCGTACTCAAAGTCGACGCCGGGAACGTCTTTCACGGAACCCTGCGCCGCGTCACGGTAAAGCCCGACCGGATCACGCCGACGACAGGCTTCGAGCGGTGTCGAGACGTGCACGAGCGCGAAGCAATCCGCACCGACGAGTTCACGAGCCTTGGAGCGAACAGTCGCGTCGGGCGCTGTGAAACTTGCAAGCACAACGAGCCCGATCTCGTTCATCGCCTTCGCAAGTTCCATACCGCGCCGCAGATTTTCCGAGCGATCCGCACGTGTGAATCCAAGGTCGCGGTTCATCCCCGAGCGAAGCGCTGGTCCATCGATCACAGCGCCGAAGCGACCGAGATCAAAGAGTCGGCGCTCGACCGCGCGTGCGATCTCCGTCTTTCCAGAGCCGGAAAGACCCGTGAAGAGCAGTGTGCAAGGCCTTTGTCCGAGGCGCTTCTCGCGCTCTTCCGCGCTCACCACGCGCCCAGATGGCGCGAGATGTCCGCCTTGCGGTGTGTCGCCCCAGTGACCTTCGCCCGACTCGTTCGGGTCGAGCAACATGCCAGCACCAGCAGTCATGTTGGTGAGGCGATCGATCAAGATGAACGCGCCCGTCGCGCGGTTCTTGGTGTAGCCGTCGTAGACAAGCGGGCGGCTCGTGCGAAGGCGTACTTGTCCGATGTCGTTGAGTGAGAGTGCTGGCGCGACCGAACGATCAAGCGTGTTGACGTCCACGCGGTGCGTGATGGCAGTCACGCTCGCGGGCGTCTTGTTTGGTCCGTGTTTCAGCAGATACTCTTTGCCCGGAACGAGTGGCGACTGGTCGTCCATCCACACGATCATCGCTGCGACATCTTGTGACACGTGTGGCTCATTGCCTGGATGCACGATCATGTCGCCGCGCGAGCAATCAATCTCATCCGCGAGCGTCAGAGTCACCGAGAGTGGGGGTGTCGCCTGTGGGAGATCGCCATCGAAGGTCACGACGCGCGTGACAGTCGATGTCTTTCGTGACGGGAGCACCATGACGCGGTCGCCTGGCTTGACGCAGCCGCCGGCGACAGTGCCCGCGAAGCCGCGGAAATCGAGGTTCGGACGATTCACCCATTGCACGGGGAATCGGAAATCGACCATGTTTCGACGGCCCGTCAACGGAACGGTGTCGAGATGTTCAAGCAGCGTCGGGCCGTCATACCAAGGCATTGCTTCGCCGCGATGCACCACGTTGTCGCCGAGCAGCGCCGACATCGGAATAAACCGCATGTTGCGCGCGGGAAGTTTGGCGGCAAAGGCTTGGTACTCGGCGACGATCTCGTTGAATCGAGCCTGTGAGTTCCCAACAAGATCCATCTTGTTGATCGCAACGACGATCTCACGAATGCCGAGCAAACTTGTGATAAACGAGTGGCGGCGTGTTTGCACCGCAACGCCGTGGCGTGCGTCGATCAAGAGAATTGCGAGATCGCACGTGCTCGCGCCGGTCGCCATATTGCGTGTGAACTGCTCGTGGCCTGGCGTGTCGGCGATGATGTATTTGCGCGCCGCGGTCGTGAAATAGCGATACGCCACGTCAATCGTGATGCCTTGCTCGCGTTCGCTCTTGAGGCCGTCGACGAGCAGCGCAAGATCGAGCGCGCCCGACTGCGTACCCATCGATTTCGAGTCACGCTCGGCGGCCTGCAGCGTGTCCTCGTGAATCATGTGCGTGTCGTGAAGCAACCGGCCGATGAGCGTGCTCTTTCCGTCATCGACAGATCCGCATGTGAGAAAGCGCAGGAGTTCCTTGCTCTCATGACGAGAGAGGTAGGCTTCGATGTCCTTCTCAATGAGTTCTTGCTCGGCGGCGTTTGAATCGGCGCGCATCAGAAGTAGCCTTCCTTCTTTTTCTCTTCCATGCTTCCCGAGCCGTCATGATCGATGACGCGGCCTTGCCGCTCGCTTTGGGTCGCTTGCAGCATTTCCTTGATGATCTCTGGAAGTGTTGCGGCGGGCGATTCGATCGCCCCCGACAGCGGATAGCAACCGAGCGTACGGAAGCGAATCATGCGCATTTGCGGCGTTTCGCCTGGTTCCAGCGGCAAGCGATCGTCATCGACCATGATGGGGACACCGTGGCGATAGACCACTGGTCGCACTGCACCGAAATAGAGCGGCACGATGCGAATGTTCTCAAGCCAGATGTACTGCCAGATATCGAGTTCGGTCCAGTTTGAGAGCGGGAAGACGCGGATCGACTCGCCGAGTTGGCCAGGAACGCGATTCACTTCTGTGTTGTAGATGTTCCACAACTCGGGCCGTTGATTGCGCGGATCCCAACGATGTTGGCGATCTCGGAAGCTGAAGACGCGTTCTTTCGCGCGCGACTTCTCTTCGTCGCGACGCGCGCCACCGAACGCCGCATCGAAGCCGTACTTATCGAGGGCTTGCTTCAGGCCCTGCGTCTTCATGATGTCGGTGTGCTTACGCGAACCATGTGTGATCGGGTTGATGCCAGCCTTGAGGCCTTCTTGGTTGACATGCACCAAAAGGTCGAGGCCAAGCTCCTTCGCGACGTACTCATCCCGAAGCTTGTACATCTCCTTGAACTTCCACGTCGTGTCGACGTGGAGCAGGGGGAATGGCGGCTTCGCGGGATAGAACGCCTTCATCGCAAGATGCAGAAGGACTGCAGAGTCCTTGCCGATCGAGTAGAGCATGACGGGTCGCTCGAAACTCGCGACCACCTCGCGGAAAATTTGGATGCTTTCCGCCTCGAGTTCCTTGAGATGTGTCAGTCTCGTATCTTCCATGCGCACGCTCCGAAGGGGCCGATAGGGTATCGGTGAACAGTCGTTGGACGGCGCAATGCGAGGTCACCTATGGTCGAAAAAGCGACGAATATCGTGTGGCACGGTGGCTCGGTCACCAGAGCGGACCGCGAGCGGCTGCTTGACCAGCGCGGTGCGACGGTTTGGCTGACGGGACTCTCGGGCTCGGGCAAGAGCACGATCGCAGTCGGTGTCGAAGCGTTGCTCATCGGCAGTGGGCGGCTCTGCTATCGGATTGATGGGGACAATCTTCGACATGGACTCAACCGAAACCTTGGGTTCTCTGCCGAGGATCGCCGAGAAAATGTGCGGCGCACAGGGGAAGTCTGCCGGATTCTGGCGGACGCAGGAGTCATTGTTCTCGCGAGTCTTGTGAGTCCTTATCGCGAAGATCGTGCGCTGGTCCGCGCGCTGCATGATGAGTGGGGGCTGCCGTTCCTTGAGGTCTTCGTGGACGTCTCACTCGAGGTCGCCGAGGCGCGAGACCCGAAGGGTCTTTACAAGAAAGCACGTGCGGGTGAGATTCGAGATTTCACAGGCATTCACCAGCCCTATGAGCAGCCAGAGCGTCCAGAACTCCATCTCGCATCTTCCGCGGCGACAGCAGAGGAGTTCGCGCAGAACGTGGTCGAACTCCTGAAAAGTCGCGCCGTCGTGAAGTAGGGTCCTGGAGAATGATGCTTCGCCCAAGTTGATGTCACACGAAGCGACGCCCCGCGCATCCGGCTCCCTGTCGTTGGTCTCTTCAATGAACGGAAATTGATTGCGGTTCACAATCCGCGGAGGCGGTACGCGCTGACAAGCTGTTCGACAGCGTCAGGATGCCCCGCGAAGACGCCTCGATTTGCCGCGAGTTCGCGACCTTGGCCGAAGTCAAGTGGCTTTCCATCGACATCACAGACGCGCGCGCCCGCTTCGGTCGCGACAAGGGCTCCGGCGGCGTGGTCCCAAATCTTCTCGCGATAGTCCTTCTTCGTCGGGAGACGAAGGTACGCATCTGCGCCGCCACGTGCGACAACCACGTACTTTGACTGACTATCGAGACGCGCGGGAGTTCCGAGGCTGCCGAGTCCAGCGAGAAGTTCTGCAGAAAGATCTTGTTTGGAGTGTCCACTCTCGACGGACTCACACGCGCGCACCGGGGCACCACTCGTCCAGGACGCAACATGAATGCGCTCCGCGCGAACGATCTCACTTTCTCCGCAGGCACAGGCAAAGGCCCCTCCGCCGCGCGTCGCCCACGCAAGCGTTCCTGCGTGATCCGCGACGTCGTAGTTTCCATTCGTCGTCGGGAGATTTGGACAACCAACAACGCCGGCAACAACCTCGCCGCTCTCGATCAGCGCGAGCGAGATCGCGTACTGCTGTCGCCTCAGAAAGCCTTTGGTTCCATCGACAGGATCGAGGGTAAAAAACAGCGCATTCGGAACGCCTTGGCCACGATCAATCGCTGCAAGCACTTCTGCTTCTGTGACGCGACCAATCGCGTGCGTCACCGCTTCCACAACGCGCGCGCGAAGTTCCGCGCTCTCTGGCGCACGAAGTGTTTCCGCTTCTTCCTCTCCGACAAGCGGCAGGGCGGAAAACATTGATCGCGCCAGTTCCAATGAAACAACGGCTTGGCTTGCCCAATCCGCAATCGTGACTGGACTTTTGTCTTCCTTGGCGAGTCCGTCGATGGACGTCGACGCGTGTACAAAGCGGGTTGCCATCGCAGCTTTCGCGACGGCATGGATCATCGTGGAGAGTCGAGCGTCTTGCATGAAGAGTCCTGAGTTCATCAGCGTGCGAGCAACCAAATCGCGGTCACGGCGACGGCCCCGGTGAGAATTCCAAGCGGGATACCGATCTTCATGTAGTCAGAGAATCGGTAGCCACCTGGTCCTTGGACCATGAGGTTCGTTTGGTAGCCGATTGGAGTGGCGAAACTCGCGCTTGCGCCGATCATCACGATGATCGCCGCATACTTCGGATCAAAGCCGCCGGTCTCGGCGGTCGCCGCTTGGAGCGCGATGGGGAAGACAAGCGCAGCCGCAGTGGCATTTGAGAGGAGTTCAGTAAGGACGAAGGTGGCGAAGTAGAGCGCTGCAATCGTGGCGAGCATGTTGCCTTGGCTCAACGCGACCAACTTGCCCGCAAAGTAGCCGGCGGTCCCTGATTTCTCGAGTGCGAGCCCAAGTGCAATCGAACCTGCAATGACAAAGATCAAGCGAACATTGAGCGCTCGTCGCGCCTGGGTCCCCGTGCAGCATCGCGTCGCGATCATCAGTCCCGCACCCAGAAGTGCCGCGTGAAACATTTCAAACCCGAACGGTTGGAATGTCGCGGTGACAATCACGCCGAGCAGAATCAATCCCGCGATCGGAGCTCGTTCATGGCGAACTGGCTCAGAGTCTTCAATGCGTCGGACGAGTAAGAACTCGCGCGAGGATCCGTACGCATTCATGAACGCCTCTTTGGTCTCAAGCAGGAGAACATCACCCTGCTTGAGTACGACTGTTCCAAGCTTGACGTTTTCAATGCGGGCACCGTTTCGCGCGATGGCGATGACAACGGCGCCGTACACGTTGCGAAATCGAGATTCGCGCAGAGTCTTCCCAAGGAGTGGACTCGTGTCGCTGACCACCGCTTCGACAAGAAATTGTCGGAATCGATCGCGACCGAGTTTCTTCACTTGATTCGTCGCTGGTGAAAGCCCGCGCAGCTTTTGAAGTTGAACGACCGATGCCACGTCTCCGACAAAGAAGAGCCGATCATTCGCCTGCAGCAAAGTGGTGGGCTCTACAGGCGCGATGATCTCGTCGCCACGCGCGACTTCCGCGAGATAAAGCCCTTCAAGACCTCGGAGATTGGCCGCCTCGACGGACTTGCCGGCGATAGGTGCACCCGACACCAACATTTCGACGGTGTAACTCCGTGGATCCGTGTTCGCGAGTTCAAACTTCCCCGTCTCTGGAAGCAGCCAACGACCCGCGAGCAGTATGTAGCCGATGCCAACGAGAGCGACGGGGATCCCGACGGGTGCGATATCGAAGAGTTGAAATGATTCGCGCCCCGCCTTGGTCCACATCTCATTGACGACGAGATTGGTGCTCGTTCCGATCAGTGAGCAGACGCCACCGAGCGTCGCGGCATACGTGAGCGGAATGAAGAGCTTTCCTGGCGCGATCTTGGTGCGCTTCGCGAAGTCTTGGACGACCGGAATGCACATTGCCACGAGCGGGGTGTTGTTGATGAACGCGGAAATCGCTGCGACAGGCAGCATCAAGCGCGCCTGCGCGACCGTGACAGACCTCGCACGACCAAACAGTGCGGGACCAACCCACTGCACGAGACCGGTCTCAATGACACCCTGCGAAACAACGAGCAAGAGTGCGATCGTGAGAATCGAAGGGCTTGCGAGACCAGAGAACGCATCTTTCGGCGAAAGCGATCCCGTCAGCACCAACAAACTGATTCCGCCTGCCATCACGAGGTCGCTCGCAATGCGACCACGCACCAAGAAAAACAGGGTGACGGCGACACAAACCGGCGCAATGAGCGCACTCCAATCCAAGACGAGTGACCTCCCTAATTCGAGTTTGTCCGCGGCGAAGTCGTGGCGTTGTTCGAATCATCTAGTGCATGCACGATCGCCATCACAACGGCTTCCTGCGCTTTACGCGCACGATCTGTTCCGATCTTCTCAAGGTTGTTGCCAAGCACACTGAACGCGATCTTTCGTCCATCTGGCGCCTCCACAACGCCGCTCAGCGTGCTCACTCCATTGATGTAACCCGTCTTACAACGAACTTTCACTGGATTTCCTGCCAGTCGATCAAAGCGATCCTTGACGGTTCCAGTTGAACCGGCGAGCGCTAGGCTTTGCAGGAACTCCTTGGACACGCGTGGATCCATCGTAAGTGTGCGAAGCCATGCGGCCTGCCCCGCAGAGGTGATGCGATTGGAATGGGAGAGCCCACAGCCGTCAGCAATCACAAATCCCTGATCTGCTGAACCGATGGTTGCGTGGATCGAGTCGCGGAGCGCCCGCGTACCGTTGCTCCACGATCCAGCCGTCCACTGCGGTCCGAGCGTGCCGTTCGGATTCGCGCTCGCGGCGCCAACGCGCTTGAGCAAGCACTCTGCGTAGAGATTGGCACTATCCGTATTCGTTCGTTCAAGCACAACAGAAATCGGCGTCTCGATGACGCCGAGCGTTTCGCCTGTGGGTGCTGGATCAGCCGGCATTGCAACTCGAACGGCACCGACCTCAATACCGCGCGCTCGAAGCGCTCGAGCAAACAACTCAGCGAAGAGACCAGGTGCGTTGTGCATCGAAAGATCAACGACGGTTGAGGTCTTTGCTGGCAGCCGGCCTGAAATCGTGAGAGCGTTTGAGGTGGCGTTGCGCGTGACAACGAAGGTAGATTTCGACTTCGCGGGCCCAGCTTGGGCGGTGTTCTTCGCGATGGCCCAGGAGTAGTCCGGTTCGAGCGCATCGAGAGCAACTCGCCCAGAGTCGCCCGCGCGTGCGCTGATCAACATCATGTTCGCGTGATAGTTGAACCCCCACACTTCGGCGCAATAGGGGCGTGATCGCTGATCGGTTGGCCACGTCGGGTTGTAACACTCGTTGTCAAAGATGCGGCTGTCGATGACAAGTTCACTGATCGATGTTTGTCCCGCGCGCGCGACGGCGTCGACCCACCAATCGAGGAGACGCGAAGCCTTCAGTCCAGGAAGCGCGTTGCCCGCCGCATCTGTGAACGACATGCGCTCAAGCACCTTTGGATCGCCGAACGCAGGATCACCATCGCCAACGATCGTGAGCCGACGCTGTGCCTTGTCAAGCAGGAGGGTGGTTCGGAACTTGAAGTCGGGGCCAAGTCGCTGAAGCGCAGCACCTGTCGTGAAGACCTTCATGTTGCTTGCGGGCTTGAAGGGAGCATTGCCGTTCTCGTCGAAGATGACGGCTCCGTCCTCGCAGCGGACGACCGTGCAGGCCAACGACGTAGAGAGGTTCGCGGCGCGCACGCCTTTGCGGATCGCCTCTGTCATCGCGGAGGAAGTCTGCGCCGCTGCATCATGGCCAACGAGACCCAGCGCGAGAATCACTGCCAGCATGAAACTCCGCGTACTTTCGAGCGCTGAACCGCGGTTCCGCTTCAGCGCCATCTCCGACACCAATCGTGCCGCGTCGACGTTCATGACGCGCTGGGTTGGCGAGTGACTCGAAGGCAACCAATGATGCCGAGCGGGGCGTGTGACCGCAGGATTGTTGGATCGCGTGTCGGCGGCGGTTGCGGCGAGATTGTGTGTTGAATGCATGAACAGCACTTCAGTGTTGATGGACACGCCGGTAGGCGCGCACGACAGAAGAGAACCACTTGCGAACGACACGCGCTTTGCGTGCTGAGGAAAAAATTATCGGAGGACTATTGGAGTATCGGCACTGGTGTGCTTTCCCCATTCATGATTCAGAAGCCGTCAATTCAGCATAATCGTCACAAACCCACTTGATTGCGGTATCTGGAACCGTAGACTCGTAACGCCCTGGGGTCCGTGGTGGATGTCTTAGGGGGATATCGCGTCTACAACAAGAGGTAGAAAGATGAAGACCGGCTTTGCCATTTTCGCCGCGTTGGGTGTCGCTTCGGCGGCTTCAGCGTCGAGCATTACCCTGACCTTCGACGGGTTCGGACTTTCGGGCGTGAACCGAATGTCGTACAACCACAATCGCTCGTGGGACGCTCGCGGACCCGCGACGTTCTACAGCCTCACCTGTGGTTTCCACAATTTCACGTACGCTTCGGGCGCGACCCGTCAGTCGTTCTGTGCACAACTTTTCGAAGGCGTGACCGCTGGTAACACGTACACCTTCGACATCGTTGATCCGGCGAACGTGCCTGACGAGCCGGGAAATCCTGGCAACATGGGCGCCATCAAGGCGACCTTGATCCAAGATCTCTACCGCCGTTACTACTACGGCATCGACACCGCACAGGAGGCTTCGGCATTCCAACTCGCGGTGTACGAGATCTCGCACGAGAATCTCACCGCAGCGGACGCGGCTGGCGCAGTTGCGCAATTGAGCCTTATGAAGGGCGCCTTCCAGTCGCAAGCTGCTGGCTCGACTGGCTACAACGACGCGGCGGCGATGCTCGCGAGCCTCGGCCAAGGTGGCTTCCAGTCGATTGGTAATGCCCTTCAGGGTCTGACCAATCCGACCGCTCAAGACCAACTCCTCGTCGTTCCGGTCGGTGCGCCGGCGATCTTGGCCGGTCTTGGCCTCCTCGGTGTCGGTCTGATCCGTCGCCGCAAGTAAGCCGTCTTGCGGCCAATTCGGCCATCCCGGTCGTACACCGCGAACCGCGTGACTACCCCAACATCCGCCCGAGTGCCTGCAATGGCACTCGGGTTTTTCTTTCTCGGCAGTCTGTCGGATGGGTGGGATGGGAAGTTTCTGTCGGGGAATGAATCCCAATGCTCAAGCGGCGACTCAACCGAAATCACCTCAGCGTCGTTGGGTTGGATCGAGAGATCAAACGATTGGCGGGCCTATGAATGCAGGTGACAGCACGTGTGCACGGAACCAGAGCGTGGGAATCGTCGACGATGACGGTGCAACTCTCCTTGACGCCAGCGGTGCATTTCCGTGGTTCGTTCGTCGTGGGACGACGAAAGCACCGGAGCAAGCCGCCCCATTCCTCGGAGATCTGATCGGCGCAGACTCTGAGGTCGATCCACTCGGGCTCGCCGTGCTCCTGACCTTGGGATTTCAAATCGGCTCTCGCACCGTTGTGCGAGACATTGAGCGTACGGGATGGACGGGTGCGCCTGCGGTGGTCAACTCGTCTCACTGTGAAACAACGGGCTTTCCATTCCTTACGCCCGCGTCACGTTCGCCTTCACAACGCGACGTCTATGAACTCTCGATGCAAGCTTTACGACACGCAGCGAAATCGGGCGCGCCTGTTTTGCCGTTGAGCGGCGGGAAAGACTCTCGCATGATTCTCTTGGGACTCCGTGCGCTCGGCATCCGCCCACGCGTCATCGTGACTGCCGGAAAACCGCGGTACTCGGTCGATGCATCGATCGCGAAGCAACTCGCACGTCGACATGGGGACCCCAT
>JAIYCA010000147.1 GCA_027488265.1 Planctomycetaceae bacterium | reverse complement strand
GTTCTGCGCACAGGCCGGTCACGGACTATCGTGCATCCATGCCTCGCCGCCTGATCTCCTCCGGTTCTTCGTTCGAGCGTGACATCGGTTACTCGCGCGCCGTCGTCGTGGGGAACCACGTGGGAAACCACGTGGGAAACCACATGGGAAACCACATGGGAAACCATGCGTTCGTCTCAGGTACGACGGGCTTCGACTATACGACCATGACCATCAGCGACGATGTCGCCACGCAAACCGAACAGTGTCTTCGCAACATCGAGGCTGCGCTTCGCGAGGCGGGCGCATCGATGCGCGATGTCGTGCGCGTCCGCTACATCCTGCCAAACGCCGCAGATTTTCCAGCAACATGGCCGGCGCTGCGCGCGGCCTTCGGCGACATCCGTCCCGCGGCGACGATGATCGAAGCGGGGCTCGCCGACCCGCGCATGAAGATCGAGATCGAGGTCGACGCGATCATCGGCTCGGCATCAGGCCGCCTCTGTCAGGAGTGAACGACATGTCCATCACGATGTCATGCGACCCGATGCGCCACAACCTCGAGGCCATCCACCGCACCGTGCCGGGGACCTATTGGTGGCGCAACATCCGCTGCGCCCACGCGGTTCGCGAGCGAGCAGCGGCTCAGCTGCAATCTCTTTGCTCGCCCAAAGACGGATCTCGACAGTCGTGGGGCAGTTGAGGCCCTTCGCGGGTGCATGGCCAGCGGGTATCGCTCGGCGCCTAAGGCAAGCCGAACGCGAGGCTTAGGCAAGGCTTAGGCAAGGCTTAAGCGAGCCCAATGAGCGGAGCGATCTTCGCCTGACGGGCGACTTCGAATCGGCAAAAAGTCAGTCAAGTAGAAACACCTTCAAATTCGTCGGAAAGGCGAGAATGCGTTAGGTTGTCGTTGAGAAGCGAAGTTCTCGATTGCAAGTTTCGGAATCAGGGGTAGTGTTGACATTGTCCATCGGTTCCTTGCCGCTTGTTCCCTCTCGCGGCAGGCTTTAGGTCCCTCCCCCTCACGTTGGAGTGCACAATGCGTTTTGCTTTTGCAGGGGTCTGCGCGATCGCGGTGGCCAATTCGGCCTTCGCCGGTCTTTCCTTTGCCGTCATTGACGATTTCTCAGGCTCCGCGGGCCTCGGTTACACCCGCTCGGAGAGCGGCGGTGCGTCTCTCCTCGGTGGCGAGGGGCTTCTCCCTGCCGGCGGCGGATTCGGTTATGTCGGCGACTACAACGCGACGGGCTTCAACGGCGTCTCGCTCAAGGTCACTGGCGATCTCAGCAATGGCTCGCTCGAGTTGTTCGTGGTCGGCGCGAACGCTGGTTTCGTCGCGATGCAAGTTGCGCTCAATGGCTTCGTCAGCAACGGCTATGTCTGGATCACCTTCGACCAGATCGACGCCGCGGTTGGAAACGACCCCGGTCTGATCGTTTCGTCGATGGCCGGCGGCGAAGGTATCGCGGGTATCGGCCTGACCTACTCGGGCACGGGCTCCATCGTTGTCGACGACTTCCAATTCGGCGTTGCAGCGGTTCCAGCTCCAGGTGCCATCGCGCTGCTCGGCCTCGCTGGTCTCGCAGGCAACCGCCGCCGCCGCTGAATTGCGAAACGCGTATCGCGGATCGCGTCGATCGCGTCTGACGCGGCGCACCTACTTGATGATGCATCCCATGCCCGAAGCCTCGCGCCTCGGGCATGGGCGTTTTTCGGCGGCACAACTCGGCGAGTGTCGATCGCTTGGGCGTTGCTCAGCGCTCAAAGGAAGCGCGTCTCGACTTCGAGGCGCTTTTGCACGGTTCTTGCCTTTGCGTTGTTTCTCTTGGTGTCTCACGTGCCGCGGCACCATCTCGGAGCGGCGCGTGCGCGCGGGGCTACGGAACGAAGACGGGCGTACGCGCGGCAGCATCGGATCGGTGTACAAGGTCTTCGGTGTACAAGGATCTTCGGTGTACAGGGATCTTCGGTGTACAAGGATCTTCGGTGTACAAGGATCTCTCGCGCGATGAGATCGCGCCGCTGTTGCCCGCGATCCACGCTCCGGCGGGATGATCAGGGTGTTGCCCCGCGGCTGGATCTGCTCAGCCCGCCCCGCGCGCAGGTTCGCTCGGATCGAATCCCATGTCGGCGTGGCGCTGCATCGTGCCGCCGCGCGGAATGGAAATCGTCTTCCATGCGGAGGGTCCCACCAGAATGCGTGCGATGAGCGTGATCTGACCTTGGTGATACGCGGTGTGCGCCATAGACCGTGCCAGCGCTTCGAAGACCGTGTGCTGTTCGCCTCGAATGCGAACGTGGCGTTGCAGATCGTTGTCGTTCAGCGTGGTAAGCGTTGCTTCAAGCAGCTCCCAGCCCGCGGACCACGCTGCGATCGCCGCCGCGCGGCCGTCCTCGCCCGACGGGAAGTCATCCACGAACTCAGCCTCTCGGTCGCGCCACGGCTTCTCGCCATCCTCCGACAGGAAGTTGGTGAAGCGAGAGCGCAGGTTTCCGCCAACATGCTTGAGGATGATTGCGATCGAGTTCGTATCGCCGTCGATCGAGCGGCGGAGCTCGGCGGCATCCACCTGCTTGATGGCGAGTTCCGACTCACGACGGATCACGCGAAAGCGGGATTCAATGCATGAGATGGTGGACCGCTGGTTCGACATGATGGATGCCTTGGCGCCTACGCGCCGGTCAGAGGGACGGCACGGTACTTCGGTTCTGAAATGCTGCGGCGCTTGTGATCTGCCACTCCAGCACGTCGATCTCCGGTAGCCGGTCGCTGATGCCGGGCACTGCAAGTTGCCGCAGCATGTTCAGGCACTGCGCACGATGGTGCATGCCGTGTGTGGTGACATGTATGAGCATCGCACCGAGCGTGAAGCGATAGGTCGTGCCGCCAAGCGTGACGTCGCACGCAATCTCGAGCCCGCCCGCACGCGCGCGCTCAGCCTCGGGCACATTCGACTCCAAAAAGTCCGCCAAGGCCTGCACGCCGGACACC